>DAOUYY010000020.1 GCA_030665885.1 Fidelibacterota bacterium | reverse complement strand
TCTTTATTATTACCTGTGAAGTTGAAAAAGTTTAACGCTCTTGTTCCTATTATCCGTTTAAAAAATCATTATTCACCAGAAGAAGAACGAAAATTTATTGGTTACGGTTATAAGATTCCTAAACAATATCCTCAGTTTTATCATCTCATAAAATGGCGGCACTTATATTTTACGGTTTTCAATTGTTATGAATTAGCAAATATTTCTCACCGTGCATTGTTTAAATCAAAAATTGACCTGCTAGTAGCATGTGAATACAATCCAGATGTCAATTATTTTTCAAATATTGTCGAGTCTTCTTCAAGAGAATTACATTGTTATTTTGTGCAAGCAAATAACGCAAAATATGGTGATAGTAGAATTACGCAACCATCAAAAACCGAAATTAAAGACATCGTAAAAATCAAGGGTGGAAGAAATTATACAATTATAGTTGATGAACTCGATATTGATAAACTTAGAGAATTTCAGGTGTTGAGTTATGAATTACAAAAAGATGATAAAAATTATAAACCAACTCCACCGGATTTTAGAAAGAATGAAGTTATGAGAAGGATTAGTGAATCTGAGAATTATAGTTAATCACAATAACAAAATGGTATTAGTAATATATTTCAAACTCTATATTAAACTGGTGACACCTATCTTCAGCGAAAGGTCAACATTCTAATTAATAATCTTGGGGAACGTGGATACTATGATTTTAAGGATATTTATGAAGACTATCTTTCTGGTACATTTGATAGTAATCCCACACCACTTTAGAAAAACGTTGCTTTTTGTTAATGTATAACTTAACATCTATGTGTTAGAAGATTTGAAACAAATAGATATACGTTTTAATGAGCTGGTAGTTGATAAATAATATGGAAATCAGATTTTCAGGGTTTGGTTTGTTGTTGAAAATGAAAGATGCAAAGTGCTTGATTCCCTCGAAAAAATTCCAAAAAACAAACATGACAAAATCGTTGATATCATATCGAAAATGGCTACGTTACATAACTTTAAGAATCCAAGTTTAAAACGAAATCTTAAGGGATATGGATTTGGTGAAGTGAAACCATGGGGTCACAGATTTTTCTTCTTTATCAAAATGGGCAATAACATCGTGTTCTTCGATTATTATAAAAAGAACGTGGATTCTTTAGGCGATAAAATCTATAAAAATATCGATCAAAAAAGGCGGAAATATGAAGAAGAGTTCATCAAGTATTTCAGACAGAATCAATAAAATCTTTGCCACTCCTCCCGATTCCAACCAAAAAGCATGGGGAATTATTCACGATTTCTATCATTATGTTCTGACTTATATGGAAAAGAATAAAATCACCAAAGCGTATCTTGCTCGCAAACTTGGAAAATCCCGTGCCGCAATTTCTCAAATGTTTAACAAAACACCGAATATCACAGTAATGAAGATGGTCGAAATCGCCGATGCGATTGGTGTAGATTTATCTATTGTCACAAGAGAAATCGCTTTAAAAGCACGGAAAGCAGAATATAGTGTAAAAACAGATGTTGTCACTGTACTCATTAGTCTTGATAGAGATCGCTTTATAGAGGAAAGATATAATGTTCAGAAATCATCAGACTATTATCATAATTTTCACGTACAGGAAAATTACCCTCAATACAATTATTCTGTAGATCAATTAGGTTAAAGAGAGAAAATGGAAAAAACAGAAAACGGTACAAATAAATCAATTTCTTTCAGTTTACTTGAAATAAAAAAAACTAGGTTTTATCAGAGTAACTACCTTGATTTTGGTTTATCAAAGGAAGATGTTCTCAAGGGGAATTTAAAAATTGATGTTAATTTTGAGCTTTCCCCAAATGAAGAAACCATTTCATTATTTCTTAAATTGGATTTTTGCCATACTGATCACGAATTGTTTGGGATAGAGACTGTCCATAAGTATAAAATAAAAGATTTTAAAAACGCCATTCAGTACGATGAAAATATAACATTCAATGTACCGGATGAAATTATGAAGTTGTGGATTGGAATAGCTATCTCGGATACTCGTGGTATGATGGTTATTTTAAATTCAGACAGTGACTACTCCAGGATTACCTTACCTTTGATTAATCTTGATGCTTTTCTGAGAAGTATCAAAAAATCTATGAAAATGGAGCAGTCGTCTGAATAATAAATATCTTTACGTTTATTAGACAATTATCTCCAGTTTTTTTCTTACCATTGATAGTAGATGCAAACTTCAAAGTTCTATATTAAATCGTAAGATTCAATCGTCACAGAGATACCTTGTGTTAAGTCCTAATTAAAATTTACTTTATAGAAAAGATTCTGTGAAGGATTTGACACAAGGTTTTAAAAACCTGCGTATTTATTATTTTGTCTCCACAATTCCAATTTTCGTTTGCGTTGACTAATTAGTCAATGCTGTTTAAATTCAACCAATTTTTATGATGAACTTATGATATCTTTTATTAATGTAAATTGTACTTTTGGAAAAAAAGCCGGAGTGAAGAATATAAATTTTTCCGTAAATGGTGGGGAGTTTATATTTTTAACCGGTCCATCAGGTGCAGGAAAATCAACTATACTTCGTTTGATCTATATGGACCTTTTTCCGGAAAAAGGTAAAGTAATTATCCGCAACTATAACAGTAATAATATCCGTGATAGGGAAATTCCGTATCTCCGTCGGAAAGTTGGGATGGTCTTCCAAGATTTTCGCCTGCTTCCTGATAGAAATGTTTATCAAAATGTAGCATTAAGTCTTTATGTTTCTCACTATAAAACAAGTGAAATAAAAAAGAGAGTGTATGGAGTATTAAATCAGGTTGGGTTAGGACATCGGGTACATTATCGTCCCTCTGAGCTTTCAGGAGGTGAGCAGCAGCGTGTTGCAATAGCACGTGCACTTGTGAAGGAGCCGGTAGTAATATTAGCAGATGAACCAACAGGAAATTTAGATCCTAGAGTTAGTATAGATTTAATGAGTTTACTAAATAAAATAAATAAGAAGGGGACTGCAATTATTGTTGCTACCCATAATTATAGTCTTATTCAAAGGATACCAGGAGCCAGGTTAATTCAAATTGACGAAGGGGAGATAGTGAACATCACATGACTGTTTTTTGGTTTTTAATAAGAGAAGGATTCAAGGGTTTAATACGTTCGAAATATGCTGGTGCTTTTTCTGTTATTATCATTGCAATTTCATTAATCCTTGTAGGTTTTGGTTATGTCGCTTCAAGAGATACGCTTTTTCTTGTTGAAAACATTCGGGCACAATTTGATGTAGATATATTTCTTCATAAAACCGCTTCATCTGAGGAGATTGATAATTTTGCAGCGCTTCTTGATAGTATGACAGAGGTACGAAATGTACATTATATCTCTCCTGAAAACGCTGCTGTGAAGTTTAAGAAGGAATTTGGAGAAGATATTTTTGATATACTTGATTATAATCCTTTACCGCCTTCTTTTACGATTAGCTTGAAACCAATTTATAGAAATTTAGTCAGTGTCGAAAGTATTGCATCAATTCTTTCTAACAAGCCGGTAGTTGACGAGGTCAAATATAGAAAGCAATTTCTTATTCTTCTTGAGAAGTATCAACGTATCGTATTGATTACAGTTATGGCTGTTTTTGCATTTTTGGCACTGCTTTCTATAATACTTACTTCTAATTCGATAAAGATGACAATATTTGCACGACGAGAACTTATTTCAACAATGAAACTTGTGGGTGCGACGAATAATTTCGTCAGGTGGCCATTTATAATCGAAGGGACTTTACAGGGTTTTATTGGATCGTGTTTGGCATCTCTGTTTATTTATGGGATATTTTACTTTTTGAACAATTATCTTCAAACAGTAATTGAATACAAAGCCATTGTCAGTTTTAGGTTCTATATTGGAATTGTAATTTCTGGTAGTCTTCTGGGTTTAATAGGCAGTAGAAGAGCGATCAGGAAGTTTTTAAAATAACATTTAGAGGCTTTGCGGTTTTATAGGATGAATAAAACTACTACTCAATAACTGAAGAATTAAAAGAATAATCTGTTAATGATAATGAGTTGGTAAATCTTTTCTTCTACAGAGTCAAGTCTTTTTTCGCTTCACTATTTTTCAACCAAATAATCCTGTGAGCTTTCATGAGTTGTAATTATTTAAATTTGCTTGTATAACCAGAGGAGACAAACTAAATTTCATAAAATGGAGAAAGAGTTTAACATAAATAATCTGTTAACTACAGAAAAAATTTTATTCTGAAAGCAGTGATTTTAGATTATATTCAGAGTATGTTTTCAGTTAGTTCAATGGTTAAGAAATTCCTAAAGTTCATAACTTTTCACAGTCAACTATTGCCAAATTGTCAGGAACATCAAATTTAATGTTGAAACCAGATTTTATGGATATAGACAAATTGAGTCAAATTGTTATGCATATTGAGGATGGTATAATAATTGCCATTATATCCGAGAATCGAAAAGGGAAGCCTGAGGTTGTCCCGATGGGATCGGGTCAGAAAATGAAGACTATTTATTGCTTGACTTTAGTATTGTTGTAAAGGTTTATAGAATTAGTGAATCAAAAAGTCTTGTAGCTGTTGTTGGACCCAAAAGGATGAATTATCTAAAGGCAATTACTCTTGTAGATTTTATCGCTGATATTGTTACATTTGTTTTTGACAAAAATAGGAGAAAAAGGTAAGTTGAAAGAGGAAGATAAAAAGAAAAAGGAAGAGGAGAATAAAGAAACTCCCAAAATGAGGGTTAAAACTGAAAAAAAGTCAACATTCTCTAAAGAAAAGGAACTGAAAAAGAAGCTTTCTGAAAAGGAAAGAGAACTAATTGAATTTAATGACAGGTATTTACGTTTAGCGGCTGATTTCGATAATTACCGAAAGCGTACTGAAAAGGAATTTCGAGAAATAATTGAATATGCCGGTGAAGGTGTTTTAAGGCAGGTCTTGCCTATTTTAGATGATATTGAAAGAGCATTATTCAATAATGATAAAAATATTTCTGAAGAATCAGTTCAGAAAGGATTGGAATTAATACATAAGAAATTTGTTAAAACCCTCGAAGACCTTGGTGTTAAACCTATTGAATCTTTGAATAAACCATTTGATCCGGATTTTCATCATGCAGTTTTGGCACGAGAAGAGAAAGGTATTGAGCCAGAGATGGTGGTTGAGGAATTTGAAAAAGGGTATGTATATAAAAAACAAGTTTTAAGATATGCAAAGGTGGTTGTAAGTAAGTAATTATGGCTCGAGACTACTATGAAACACTTGGCGTAGGTAGAAATGCTTCCGCTGATGAGATGAAAAAAGCTTATCGCAAGATAGCTATGAAATATCATCCCGATAAGAATCCGGGAAACAAAGAGTATGAAAATAAATTTAAGGAGGCTGCTGAAGCTTATTCAGTTTTATCCGATGAAGATAAAAAGAGAACTTATGATCAATTTGGCCATGAGGGGTTGAAAGGAACCGGTTTCAGCGGGTTTGGTCGTGGTATGACCATGGATGATATCTTTAGGCAGTTTGGAGGTATTTTTGGTCGTGGTTTTGGTGGTTTTGAGGATTTCTTTGGTACTGCTACATCTAGTAAGCGAAGAGATAGAACAGCATCCTGGGTCGGTAGTGATCTAAAGATGAAACTGCATCTTACATTGGAAGAGATTAATAAAGGTCTTACTAAAAAAGTTAAAGTTAAGCGCATGGAATCCTGCGATTTATGTGGTGGGACTGGTGCGAAGCCAGGAACTTCGACAATTATTTGTCCTGTCTGCGGTGGTAGCGGAGAAATAAGGGAAGTTGCCAGGTCTTTTTTTGGTCAAATAGTGAATGTTCGTCCCTGCTCTAACTGTCATGGTGAGGGTAGAGTAGTAGAACACCGTTGTCCTAAATGTGGAGGAGATGGTAGATTTCGCCAGATGAAAGAGGTATCAATACATATTCCTGCTGGTGTGACGACGGGTAATTATTTAACAATGCGAGGTGAAGGGAATGCCGGTATTAGAGGAGGGTCCCGTGGAGATCTGATTGTGATTTTTGAGGAAAAATCGCACGAATATTATGTTCGGAACGATGATGATGTATTTATAAATATGTACATCACTCCATCTGAAGCGGTATTAGGCTCAGAAATTGAAGTGCCAACACTTAATGGAAGGGTTAAACTTTCAATTCCTCAAGGTACTCAACCTGGGAAAATGCTTAGATTGAAAAATAAGGGCATTTCTCACCTTCATAGATCGGGAAGGGGAGACCAGATAGTTAGAATTCAGGTGAATATTCCAGATAGGGTTTCTGGAGAAGAAAGAAACCTTTATGAAAAGCTTTCCAAAATTGAGGGTAAAAAGTTTAAAAATAATGTTAGGTATGGAAAAATTAGGTAGTTATTCGTAAAATTAATTGGATTTTTTGTTTATAGATTTTTAATATATAAAGAAAAATGCTAAATTTAACAAGACAGGAGAGATTGGTTATTCAATTCCTTGTTGCTTTTTTTCTAATAGGAGGTGCAATTCATCTTTACAAGGCAAATTTTGTGAAAGTTGAAATTTTTAATGCTGATGAGGTGGATAAAGAAAAAGAACAGTTTAAAGTAATGGCTGATAGAGTGGATTCTATCTATGTTGTAAGCAGAAGTAAAGCTGCACAGAAAAATGATGAGAAAATATCAAAGCCTGATTCCTATCGAATAAATATAAATACTGCTACAAAAGATGAATTAATGAAAATCCCTAAGATTGGACCTGTTACCGCTGAGAGAATTATTTTGTATCGGATGGAGAATGGAAGATTTAATAGCATTGAGGAGCTTATAAAGGTTAAAGGAATAGGAAAAAAAACAATGGAACGAATAAAGGGTGAGGTTACAATTGAGTGAAGAAAAATTTGATGAATTAGAGTTAACTCCGGAGTATAAACCATCGTTAGTGAAAACTCTGAACATTGTTGCTGTGATACTGTTTGTAATTTTGATCCTGGTAATTTATTTACCGGCAAATATCTGGCAGGAGGAAGAAGCGATTCGGAATCTTGGTCGGGAAAGAATGTCCATTCTCGGTAACGTTGAGGATTTTTATGTACAGATGGTTGGTAAGTATCAACCTGATCCAGTATTGGCGATGAAAATTATCTCAACAGTAAGAGATAGTACCAGAGCTGATAGCAACTTTCATGATTGTCAAAGAATTTTTTTACCTGAGGGTACATTTGAGATTGATGTTGCTAAGAATTTTTACTCGACTTTTGATACAACGTTCGCTCTTTCATATCAGAGACGTGATACTGTGCTCGATACATCCTATCAGGTAATAATATGGAATGAGGAACTCCGTGCTTATGACACAATATTTGTGCATTCTTCTCGAATAAATGAAGTTAAGAATGATTCACTTTATAGGGGTTTGATAAATACTGAAATAAGTCCCCGTGTTTCTACAGATACTTATTATAGACCATATTATTTAGACGATCTATTTGCATATAGTCCTCTTATTGGTGAACAGTATGAAATCATTATTGATGAAGATAATATTAGAATCCAGGATCCTTTAAAAGGTGAGTTTAGAGAACCGCGTTACCTTGTTTTTGCTTTTAAAGATACTTCATGCGGATATATTGTAAATGGTGAGAAGAGCTGGAGTAATTAATATAACTTTTTAGTTAAGAGAAACCAAAATGATATGCGCAAGTATTTCTAAGCACTTTATATGTTTTGGGCAATTAGTTAAAGAAGAAGAATCATCATTTTCTATTGAAGTTGTTGGAAAGAAGTCTTTACCGTTCATATTTGAGCCTTCAAAGATAAATGATCCTCAACTTCATAAAGAACTGGAGAAGGTTTTTTTAGAAGTAAGAGCTGATCTACCTGTTCCAGATAGGAATTTAGTAGTATCGATACCCTCGAATTGGGCAGATCTTGTTACGAATAAGATTGATATTGGTCTATCAGATAAGGATGTTAAGGAAGTATTAGAGTGGAATACTACAAAGCGTTTAGGCAATGTAGCTGAAAATAAATTTATACAACATTATCCTTTACTTCAGGATTCAGATAGCGTTTTTAATAATTATTTGACTGTATCTTATTTTAAAGAATTAGGCAAAATCCTTGTAAAAGCTGCTCAACCAGCAGGTTTCAGTATCAATACTCTGGATATAAATATTTTCAGTGCTGCTAATGCAATTGAGAAATTGAGTTCTGTCGGTAAATATAATAAGTGGGGAGTTTGGCTTGTTGGTGAGGAAAGACAAATTCTGCTATTAGTTGATTCCGGTGAATTTTTCCAATATTTGGAATTTGAATTTACAGGTGATTTAAAATTTTCTGTAATAAGTAATTCATCTCCTGATAGCCTTGGGGAAGAAGTTATTTTGGAACTGAACGCGATGAAAACATTGTCAAATGATAGAGTAGATTCCCTCGATTATTTGTTTTTCTATAGTCATGATGTGGACTCAGATTTTTTCAATATGTTGCTAACATATGAAGTTGAGAATATGGGAACAGTTGATCCTTTTTCAGTTTATAAGCCATTGAATTTGTATAAGGATGATGGTGAAGGTATTGGAGCGATGTGTCAGTTTCTTGATGTTATGGGATTGATGCTTCGTATAATGCCTGGGAGTTAATAATGATAAAACTTAATCTCGCAACTATCCCTGGTCTGCAAGGAGAGGAAAGCGTTAGATCCCCTATCTTTGAGCCCAAGATTGAATTTGTGGAAAAACCGCCGGTAATTGAAGAAGGAGAGGCACCGAAACCGAAACAAAAAATTGATAAAAGTGTATTTGAATTAGCAGAGCAGAATTTAGATTTAATAGAACAGGCTAAAAAAGAAGAATTTGTCCCTAAACATCCTTCTTTACCTCCAAAAAAGGAGAAAGAGGGTGGGCAAGTTATAATAAAGAGAAGAAGAACTGTATTAAAATTCTTTTATTTATTATTGGCTCTTATAGTGATAGTGGGTGGTTTTTGGGTTTATAAAAGTAAATTCTATAAGAAAATCGGTATTAAAATTCCTAGTAGATCAGAAGTAACAAAAGTAGCTGAGAAAATACCTGAGAAAGTAACTGGAAAAATACCTGAAGTGGTAGGTGAAGTAAAAAAAATCGGGGAATCTGATATAGCATCCTCTAAAGAAACTATGCAGCAAGCTGTTGTCGCCAGTGAAATAAGTGAACAATATATAACCCAAATATTAATTGGGAAAAATGTACTGGATGTTAGCTTGAAATTATTTCAATCTTTTCCTCAGAATGCCAGGCTCCAATATTTAAGAGTAAAAAGTAATAAATTAAGTTTTATACTTTATTTGCCAACTCGAGATGAGGGGTATGCATTTAAAAATAATATAGTTAACAATTCCCGATTTTTATCACCGGATGTGTTTTATATAGAGCGTGATGAGTCTAATTTGAATGCCCCATATCAAATTATGACTATTTTAAGATATAAAGATACAATTTCGAGAAGCAGTAGTGGCTTTGGGTTTAAGCTAGATAATGAACTTGCACAAATTATAGGGACAATCGGACAGAGTAGTAATGTTTTTCTAACTCCTCTTAAAATATTCAAGGCACAAAATAATTTACCAAGAAAAGCTCAATTTTCGGGAAAAGGTTCTATTAAGAATTGCATAAGGTTCTATAAAAAAATTATAGATATGAATGTGAATATGGGGATTGAATGTGTCTATGTTGATGATAATTCAAATCAAAAGTTAGAAGACACTCAGCTCAATTTTAGAATCGATGCAGAAATATTCCCTCGCAAACCTTAATATGGTCCGTATAATTGCCGGCTCTTTAAAAGGGCGTCTTATAAAATCAGGAAAAAACCCATTTCTTCGTCCTACAAAAGATAGAGTAAAGGAAACTCTATTTGCGAAGGTGGGTAATATTGAAAATAAAAGAGTTATTGATATTTTTGCAGGAACCGGAAACCTTGGTTTTGAGGCATTATCAAGAGGTGCAGAGCACTGTATTTTTGTTGATGATAGCAAAATTAATACTGAAATAATTAAATCGAATGCCCTTTCACTAAAGGTTTTTGATAAAGTGGATATCAGGCGTGGTGACGCAATTCGATTTTTTAAAAATAAAGTAAATGTTGATATAGTGTTAGCCGATCCTCCTTATAAGTATAGCAAATTCAATGAACTCTTTAATGAATTTGAAAGATTACAAGAGGGTACATTGATAGTACTCGAGGCCAGTAGGAATTTTATTCCTCCTGTGAATTTTAAGGAAAGGTATGTCTCCTATAAGGTGATGGGAGAAACAAGTTTAAACTATTTTAGAGTGTAAATGAAAATAGCTGTTTATCCAGGAACATTTGATCCGGTTACGAATGGTCATTTAGATATTTTAATGAGGGCATCTTCAATTTTTGATGTTGTTTATGTTGCGATAGCGATAAATCTTCGCAAAGAGCCACTTTTTTCAACAGATGAAAGAATAAAACTTGTAAGGGAGTGTACAAAGGATTTCAGTAATGTTCAAATTGAGAAGTTTAATGGATTAGTAGTTGACTTTGCTCAGAAGGTTGGCGCTACGGTTGTTATTCGTGGATTGAGAGCCATCTCAGATTTTGATTATGAATTTCAGATGGCTTTGACAAACAGACAATTGAATGAAAATGTTGACACGGTTTTTTTAATGCCGCATAAAGATTATACATATTTAAGTTCAAGTACTATTCGTGAGATTGCGAGGTTCAATGGAGATGTAAGTGGTTTTGTACCTGATTGTGTAAGAAAAGCAATGGCAAAAAAATTCAGGAGTAAAAAATGAAGTTATTAGATGATATCCGGGAACAAGCTAAAATAAGGAATAAAACTATAGCATTGCCGGAAGCCCATGATGACCGTATTATAAAAGCTGCGAGTATTTTACAAAAAGAGGGAATTGCCAGGCCTATACTTATTGGCAAAAGGGATCAGATCGAAAAGCAAGCTGCTGATTTGAATGTTTCTCTTGATGGTGTGAAGATTATTGACCCTGAAGGATATAAATATTTTTCTGAGTTTGCTGAGACATATTATAACAAACGGAAAAAGAAAGGTGTAACTCTACAGGATGCAGAAAGAATCATGGTAAATCCTACATTTTTTGGGGCGATGGTTTTAGAAAAAGGGCTGGCTGATGGATGCTTGTCCGGCGCTGATACAAGTACTGGTAATGTGCTGCGTGCCGCTTTACATATTATAGGAACTGCCCCCGATATTAAAACAGTTTCGAGTGATATTTTATTAATTACCCCGGATGAAAAAAATGTATGGAGTTTTGCCGATTGTGCAGTAATGCCTGACCCGAGCTCTGAACAATTAGCCGATATAGCAATAGCCACTGCTGAAACGCATAGGAAAGTTGTAAAAAAAGAACCTATAGTTGCAATGCTCTCTTTTTCTACAAAAGGTAGTGCAAAACATGCTCTTGTTGATAAAGTTATCGAAGCTACTGAAATAGTGCGTCGGAAGCGCCCCGATCTTCAAATAGACGGTGAACTTCAGCTCGATGCTGCAATAGTTCCTGAAGTGGGTGAGAAAAAATCTCCTGGTAGCCCCGTTGCTGGAAAGGCAAATGTCTTAATATTTCCTGATTTGAACGCTGGAAATATTGGGTACAAATTAACACAGCGAATTGCTGGCTGTGAAGCTATTGGTCCTATTATTCAGGGACTTAATAAACCAATGAATGATCTGTCGAGAGGTTGTAGTGTTGAAGATATTGTTAATGTTTCTGCTATTCTATGCAATCTTGCTTAATGGGATTAAATTATGCCGATTTATGAATATGTATGTAAAAATTGTGGGTATGAGTTCGAGAATTTTCAAAGTATCTCCTCTGAACCTATAAAAGTATGTCCGAAATGTGGGCATGAAAGCGTCCAGCGAAAGGTAAGTGGAGGAGTTGGATTAATTTTTAAAGGTTCCGGTTTTTATTGTACGGATTATACTAAAAATAGTAGTAGTGCCGGTTCAGAGAGCGAAAGTTATAAAAAGAAAGTGGAACCAGGAAAAAGTAAAGTGAAAGCAAAATCAATAGCAGGTAAGTCAACTGCTGAAAAGAAGAGAAAAAATATTAGATAAAGTAGATTTAGGAGATGTCTGGGTTTCTTCCAAAAGGATGGTTTACTTAAAAAAATCTGAATATTTTACGCTATTGCTTTAAATCAAAATGCTTTATTGCAATAGGCAAAAAAATAAATTAATTTAGAATAAAGAATTTCTCTTCTGGCAAGGGAAAGGTGAGAAATGGATTTTATTTAGTGTCAATGATTGAAGATGAGCGCTAATATAAATTCGATATTTTCTGATATCTCAAGACAAAATCTGGTGGTATGTTACAATGGTATCTTGATTTTTATCTGATGTTGTATCGTTACATATTCGAAGCTGTCAGGTTATTTTACTGATATAGACTATTTTTTTCAATTAGAAATCCGATAATTGTATACTGAAATGAAATTTTTTCGCAATTTATTTTTTATTCTAATAGCATTTACACCGGTTTTAATATTCTCGCAAACTGATGAGGAGCAAGATTCTAAAAATATTGTAGTTATGGAATCTTACTCCTCGAGATGTATCGGACGTTGAAGCGAGTGTTGTTTCTGATAGGATTAGAATAGCATTAAAGCAAACGGGCAAATTCACAGTTATTGAGCGAGAATTAATGAGTAAATTACTGGAAGAACAGCAGCTTCAACAGACTGGATGTATCGAGTCTGATTGTATGGTTGAAGTGGGTGAACTCCTTAATGTAGAGCAAATTGTCGGAGGAAGTATTTTAAAGATCGGTAATTTGTATGTTATCGGAGCAAAGGTTTTTGATTAAATAATGAATCGTTTATTACTCTTTGGATTATTATTAACACTATTTTTATTTTCGGGAACGAAAGCAGAAGTTCACCCGCAATATAAATTTAATACACTACGAAATGAGCAGCAGTTTAAAAAAATATTACCTGATTTAAACGAAAGTAATTCTCTTGACACTTTGATCAAAAGAAATAATGACTTGATACTACTGAAGTTCTTCGAGGTAACAATAAAGGGTAAGAATGTTATTGTTATTTTAGAAATTAAAAATAGTAATGTTATTTCGCACATAGGTCTTTATCTCTTTAGCAGAAATAAACCGTTAATAGATCATGATATGGCATACTTTTTAGAGCGAATGTTACTGGATTATTTATCAGAAGACAATGAGATAGCCTTTTCAAAATCCAGAACTGAAAACATTTCTATTATTTTAAACGGATTACAATACGGATGCCTTGGATTTACAGAGTTGAATTCTATCCTGGATGTATTATATGACAATGAATCATTTATTTTGAAAAAGAAAAATCTACTTTACTCAGCAACTTGGAGAAATAAATATGGAGATCAACTTGATATTGTGTTTCCGGCAAGATTTGACCTGATATCAGGGAAAGACAAAACAGAATTAGATGAATTGCTAATAGCGCAGATTACATCATTTGAGTTCAAGAAGAATTCAAAAAAACCATTTAACTATCCGGTAACAGACTCAAGAAAAATTGAAATATTGAAGGATTCAATTTACGTGCTAAGGGGAAACGAGTTTTTTAAAGGACTAAACTCCAACCGGTATCTGACTAAGAAAGGACAAAGATTCACATTGCTATATGACCCCAATTATTTAGAGGAAAGCATTTCAAATTTGTTCCTGGAGCCCGATTACTCCAGAAGTCCAATTACCGTAAATTTAACTTTTATGTCGCAAAGTGGAAAAAAAGAGCCGGCTCAACTGCCACTTAGAAACCTGATAAAATATTTTCTATTTGGTTATGATACTTACATAGGTTTCGAGAACAGTTCTTCTGACACTATAAAAACAATTGCCATCTTTGTAAGTAAGAAATTTACCCACCTGCATCTAATGCGCACTGATATTCCAGCAGAAAGCGTATTCAGTTCTGAACCTTCAACAGTCAATGCCAAATTAAATACAAATATCCGGTTTGACAATGTGAAGGAAATCTTTGCTAAATACATCAGAAGAAACACAAAGAAAGTTCCTATCAAGATTGAGAATTAGAGCAATAAAATTTGAAAATTAGAAGAAAATTTGTTAATATAAAGAAATAACATAGTAAACAAATTGATTAATGATAGGAAATCTGGAGAACGGAAAACGGAGAACGGAAAACGGAAAACGGAGAACGGAAAACGGAGAACGGAAAACGGAGAACGGAAAACGGAAAACGGAGAACGGAAAACGGAGAACGGAAAACGGAAAACGGAGAACGGGAGAACAACGGATGAAGATAGAGAAGTTTGAAGATTTGGATGTTTGGCAAGAGGGTATGAGAATATCGGAGTCAATTTATAAAGCGCTAAAAGAATGTCGGGATTTTGGGCTGCGCGATCAAATGCAAAGAGCGGCAATATCAATTCCGTCCAATATAGCGGAAGGCTTTGAACGAGATTCCAATAAAGAGTATATCCATTTTCTTTACTATGCAAAAGCTTCATGTGGAGAACTGCGAACTCAAATTTATCTTGCCATAAAACTTGGAGTTGTAGAAAAACATAAAGGGGACGAGTTAATTGATAAAACGAGAAAAATATCATCAATGTTATTTAACTTGATAAAAACGAGAAAAGAAAATTTTTAGTTTCGTTCTCCGGTCTGCGTTTTCCGTTTTCCATCAAATTAAAAAAATGAAAACCAATGAATGAAACATAAAAGTCTATTCGAGAAAACATTGAAATTCCGATACAAATATATAGCAGTAGGTAAAAAATGAAAAAGATGCGAGAAAATTTCTATTATTTATATCTTGTAATCAACTTCTGTCTCTTTTGTGGAATAGTGACTTCTTCTGTTTTATATGCACAAACAGAAAGGGAAATCCAACTCTCCGGCAAATATTACTGGGGAACTGCTAAGGGAGAAGATGAAAAAAGTTCGAAAGAGGCGTGCCTAAAGGATTTAATTTTTAATATTCAGGCAAACATTAGCCTGAGTCAACTTGATATAGAAGAAGAAAAAGATGGCAGGGTTAGTTCCTACTTCAGTTCAATAATAAAAAGTTCATCGAGATTATCACTTAGGGGAATTCAATACCTTGTTTCTCAGAGCAAGGACAAGTATAAAGTCATTGCATACATCTCTAAAGATGATTTTCAGAAGGCTTTGAGAAATATATCGGCAAATATCGGAGATATGGTAAAGTTGACAGAGCAAAACGAAATAAAAAACGGAATAGTTAAAACTTTTCACAATTACTATATCGCATATCTAAAAACCTTTTATCACCCGGATCCCATATTTTATAAAAGTATAACGATGGGTAAAGAATTTCAGAGCATTCGTCCATTTCTGGAAGAAAAAGTAACATCATTCTTAAATGGAATTACCATCGTTCCAAAAAGCGCCACGTATGATCCTTCAATTGAGATGATAACTATTCCCTTTTTGGTACGCTACGAGGATCAACCAGTTGATGGAATTACCATCCAACTTGATCTCCCGGATCAATCCGAACGGCGTGTAAACAATGGTTCAACGGAGCTCTTTTTATATTTTCAGCCCTCTGACATAAAGAAAAAAATTCCCGTGCTCCTGGGAGTACATATAGACGAAAAGAAGGATTCTCAGGATTTATTGGATATCCATAGAACCTCAAAAATAATATGTAGAAAAGAGGCAAGTATAGATTTTTCCAATATTATCCAGTTATCCTTTAAAATTGAGAAGAAGGAATCAGCAGCTCTCTCATTTCAACCGGTAATTGAAAATTTAAGCATATCAAGCATTGACTGGGACTTTGGAGATGGATCAAGCTCAACAGAGTACAACCCACTCCACAAATACAAGGACTCCAAGAGACATAAAGTTACATTAATGCTAAATCATTCCGAAAGTCTTAAAATAACTCGGGATATTTTACCAAATGGCACTGTTTTTGTGGAAATTCCTCAATTAACTTTCGTTCAGGAATTATTGCAGATGAAAGACTTTAAAGAACTAAAAAAGCTACTTAAGTATTATAAAAGCAAAGGGAAACTTATGTATGGTAAAAAAGAGGCGTTTCTATATCCTGAGAAATGCCTCATTTTTATTGTTAATCCAAATACTGGAAATATTGTTGCTGTTTTGGATCATGGTATAGAAGAAAGAGCGAATTTACTAAGCGATGAGATTGTTTATGATTTAAGAGATAATTATCAGGGCCAGGTGCCAATTTATGTTGAGGTTTACCGATGAGAACTAAGATCATTATTTCACTTTTATTTTTTAATATAATTAGCTATGCCCAACACCGTACTATTGTGTTATTATCTCCATTCGGGAATAATAGTTTACAAAGGACAATTGAATATAATGCTTCAAAATTACTTACAACTTTCAATGTTTCTTTCGTTGAGAATAGAGAGCTTGCACTAGATCCAACGTATACAACAGAGGCGGGACGGCGGTCAATGAAATCTCTGTGGGAAACAAAACCTTTTTTCTGTGATGAGCTAGAAGTCATTAACAACCTGGTTCGATGTGTTGATGGCAATTACGAAATACGAAGTATACCTTTGACTTTAAAGTTCGAAAGAGATTCAACTTTGCAGGAAGAAGGTGTATTAATATTTACACCCTCGGGAAAAATCTGTGATTTATATTTCGGATTGGAAAGCCACAGGTATCGGAATCTGATATCCGAAGGAAATACGATTGTAGAATTTAGAAGGAGGCAGGTTATTCTAGATTTCGTAGAAAACTTCCGAACCGCGTACAACCGGAAGGATTTGACTTATATTAATGATGTATTCAGTGATAATGCTCTAATAATTGTGGGTAGAGTAATTGAAATAGGGAGAGACACCAGGGATTATTTAGATAATAATCTGGGTAAAAAACGGGTAGAACTAGTTAGATACAATAAAAAAGAATATATCGATCATCTGAAAGCGGTATTTCAAAGAAATGAGTTCATTAAAGTAGGATTCGATAATATAGATATTTTCCAGCATCCTAAGTATAAGCGGATTTACGGATTAACTCTACTTCAGAACTGGACATCATCCAGCTATTCCGACCAGGGCTATTTGTTCCTGATGATTGATTTTAAAGATGAGGAGAGACCCATAGTTCATGTTCGAACATGGCAGCCTGAAGCATACACCTCTGAGGAGGATGTAATAGGATTGGGAGATTTTGAAATAATAGAATAGAAAGAAGCACAATGAATACTTTCAAACTTTTTATCTCATGTATCATTATTTTTATATTTGTCACAAGTACATTCGCCCAACTGAGAGAATTTGAGATTAAAAGGGAGAAACCGCCTGAATCAATTCCTATATTCACGAGTAATCCTAATGAGGCAGCAATAATCATCTACTCTTCAATCACCAATCTGTATTTCGAATCCAACATGGATGGGATAGTTGATGATAAAAGCAAACCCGATGAGGGAAAATACATACTGCTTATCAGACCTATCAAACAGATTCTTACAGTGAAAGCAAAGGGTTACAGAGAAGGAAAATTTCGTATTCCTAATATGGAACCCAGAGAAGTGTTATATTTCAGTATAGAATCACAACACGGAAAAGGAGACTTCATTTTGAAAACCATACCTTCCGGTGCAGATATACACATTAGTGGCTTACCGGATTTTGTAGCAAAGACTCCGTTCACATTTGTGGATTACTTAGCACAACCGTATAAGATTAAAATTACAAAAGAAGGATTTGAGCCCTTAGATACAGCTATTACTATTGAAAAGGGAAGGGTTTTAACTAAAACCTTCGAGTTAACACCAATACAGAGAAAAGAAGTTGTCCCGGCAATTATCTCAAAACAGGCAGACTTGTCTATTGTGTCAGATCCTCCGGGGGGAATAGTCTATTTGGATGGCGATACTTTAGATAGGGTAACACCTTGTAATATTCGAGACCTTTCCTCAGGTAAACATAGAATAAAAATAGAAAAGGGTAATCTAATCGCTGAAGAACAGGTTATTTTAGAGGCGGGCAGATTAAATGAACTATCTTTAACATTGAAAGAAAAGACATACACGATTATTATATACTCAAATCCTGAAAATGCAATAGTTAAGGTATCCGATAAGACTTTAGGATATACTCCTTCAGAATACAGTT
>DAOUYY010000144.1 GCA_030665885.1 Fidelibacterota bacterium | reverse complement strand
CAATAACCTTTACATATCTGGCTTCCTCATTCATCTTCGGGCCTCCTCTATGGCAAGATACGCAACTTTTTCTTGATAGCGCTTCGCATCATCGCCTTCTTTTCCTGAAATAGTGATTGGCTTCGTGACATTTGGATGGATAAAGTTCCGATGATCCCCTTTGTCTCCTCTGTCAACAAAACCTGCTTTTTGTAAGTCTCGTATGAGATCTCTAACCTTTCTTGGCATTTCCCATCCTGTTGTCTAACTATACTTTGCGTTCTCTGTCTTATAGAGATCCGTTGGGACGACCTCTGTCTCGAAGAGACCCCTTTGGGGCGGTGAATAATCCAGGTTAGATATATTTTTTGTTCCGGATCAGAAAAATCAACGGTAGCAAACGCTGGAAATCCTCTCTTTCTTAGATTTTCAACTTCTTGTTTTGCAGACGTAAAACCGGGTATTCTTTTTAATAGAAGAGAATAGGGTTGCGATGGCGATTTTCTCAATGAATATGGCTTCCGCACTGCGCCTGTCCGCCATCCAGGCGGGGCAGATTTTATTGTCTCTTTTTTATTGGGTAAAAAATTGGGTGAAAATCGTAATAAATTTGAGTTTGATAAATAGTAATCCGAAAATAGTACTGGTTGTCAGTGGATAATGACTTTTTCAGGAGACTCTAAATAGATGCTTCTTATTCAGTATATGTGTGACAGAAATCAATATAGGATATCACTAATTTTACTAATTGAATAAATATGTTTTAAAAGATTCAAGTATTTTAATAGTTTCGTTTAGATTGGGTGATTTAACGAGTTTTGTACGAATTTCCGATGCATTTGGTAACTCTCGAAAATACCATCTATAATACTTTTTCATTATTTTATTAACTGTAACGTCTTCTCTCATTTTAGATTCGAGAGAGATATGATGGAGGCAAAAGTTAATTTTGCTAATGGGAGATATAGTTGGTATTAGTTTGCTGCCTTTTAGATAATCTATTGTGTTTCGAAAAATCAATGGGTTGCCCAAAGCTCCACGCCCGATCATAACCGCATCACATCCGGTTTCTTTAAACATTTTGCCGGCATCTTCAGGAGTTTTAATGTCCCCATTACCGATAACAGGTATTTTCACTTTGGATTTAACGTCTGCTATAATATTCCAATTTGCGGGTTGATTATATCGTGATGATGCTGTTCTTGGGTGTACAGTTAAAGCTGCGACTCCTTCGGCTTCTAAGATTTTTGCTGCTTTAGTCGCTAGTATTTCGCTATTGTTCCAACCGCTGCGTATTTTTGCTGTTACAGGAGTATTAACTGATTTTATTACCTTTCTCGCTATTTCAGCCATTAGGGGCAAATTTCTTAATAAGGATGAACCAGCACCTTTTTTTATAATTTTTTTCACCGGGCAACTGAAATTTAAATCGATTATATCAGGTTTATAATTTTCTTCAATATATTTGGCTGCTTCAGCCATTGATTTAGGATTATGTCCGAAAATCTGTATTCCAATTGGACGCTCTATATCATCAAATGTGAGATAGTTTTGAGTTTTTTCTGATCCTCTGATAATGCCTTCGGAACTAACAAATTCGGTATAGACGACACCAGCACCTTGCTCCTTGCAGAGAATTCTAAAAGCATGGTCAGTATAACCAGCCATTGGAGCAAGGAAAACTGGAGATTCTATTTTAACATTACCGATGTTCATAATTAAATTTAGATATTATTGATTTGTTAAACAATTTTTAGTTTAATTTTAATATGAAAATCAAAAGCATAAAATATGAATTTTTTTAATGTAGCTTTAATTCTAAAATTTCAGGTAATGCCTCAGTTACGGGGATATATTAGATCAAACCTTAAACCACTTGCCATCGGCATCCGTCAGCAGCCGGATGCCGATGGCTCCGATTTATCGGAGGTTTACATCCCAATAATTGAGGGATTACAATTTCAGTTACAAAATATTTGACATTGAGGAGAAATATGTTCAAATTCCACCGATTTTTTAGGGGAGAGTCAATATGTCAAAAGTTTGTGAAATTTGTGGTAAAAAGCCGTTATTTGGTAACAATGTAAGTCATGCTCATAATAAAACAAGACGCAGATGGAATCCTAATCTACAGAAAATACGGATTAACGATAACGGGACGATTCGTACTGTAAAAATTTGCACATCCTGTCTTAAAAAGGGCGATATCCAAAAAGCTGTTTAAGATTTATACCCACATATTGGGATATTTGAGCTCCTAAATTAGGAGCTCTTTTTTTACGTAACTCTGAAAGTAATTCATTTTTACCGGTCATATTTTTCTATTTGTTCATTTTTTTACGTATGTATGCAGGAATATCGGAACCGTTTTGTGAGTAGTCTTCCTCTATATTTTCTTCGTATGCGAATTTCAATGGAGGTTTTATATTAATTTTGTCTTCGTAAATATTTTCTGGGAAGTAATTTAACGCTATTTTTTGTGCTTCAAATTCTTCTTGATTAGTCGGAATTTTCATACTGTTAATTTTTTCACTTCTTGAATTTGGCTTACTTCCAAAGCCAGTAGCAATTACTGTAATCATTATTTCATCGGTTAAGTTTTCATCGATTACTGCTCCAAAGATAATATCTGCTTCTTTTCCAGCTTCCTCTGTAATAATTTGGCAGGCTTCATCTACTTCAAAGAGGTTCATATCTTCACTACCGGTAATGTTTATTAATAGACCGTTGGCTCCTTTGATACTCATATCATCTAAAAGAGGACTTGATATTGCTTGTTGAGCTGCTAAGATAGCTCTCTCTTCCCCAGATGCCAGTCCAGTCCCCATTATTGCTTCGCCCATATCCTTCATTATGGTTTTAATATCAGCAAAGTCTAAATTGATGATGCCGTGGTGATTAATTAGATCTGAAATTCCTTTTGTTGCTTGATAAAGAACACTATCAGCGATTTTAAAGGCTTCTCTAATTTTTGTTTTTCTATCTACAATACCTAATAAGCGTTGATTAGGAATTACTATAAGAGTATCAACATTTTTTTTTAATTCCTGAATTCCCTGTTCAGCACGCTTCATACGTTTAGGACCTTCGAAATAGAACGGCTTGGTTACGATTCCTACAGTTAAACAGCCTTGTTCTCTTGCGATTTTAGCAATTAACGGGGAAGCACCGGTCCCCGTACCTCCGCCCATTCCTGCTGTAATAAAAACCATATCAGAGTAATTAATTGCATTGAAAGTTGATTGTGAGTCGGCTTCCATTGCTTTGCGTCCGGTTACAGTATTTGCTCCGGTACCTAGCCCTCGAGTCAACTCTTTACCTATTTGAATCTTTGTTGGTGCTTTGTTATTATCGAGGTCCTGAGCATCTGTATTTATTGCGATAAAGTCAACTCCTGAAAGGCTTGATTCAATCATTCTGTTAATAGCATTTCCACCTCCACCGCCAACGCCAATAACTTTAAGTTTTGCACTTTGGTTAGCAAGATCATCAAATTCGAATAACATATTTACCTCCCCAATATTAAAGATTACATAAACGTTTACAAATTCCTTTATAAAATCATTAAGTATCCTAACTCTTGACAAACCCACTGAGCAGTGGAGTGATGGAGTATTGGAGTGATGGATTATTTGCTTTCATATATCTCATTGTCCCAACGGGATGTCTTCGACGCTTTCTTTTACAATCATAGAATCGATCCATTCTCCTTTCTCTCTTTTTAGTTCCAGACTTTCAACAAGCTTCAGTAATCCATTTTCCAACTTGTACGCTAATGTGTCTAACTTTTGAAATTCCTCTTCAGTGATTTGTTTAGCTTTCCAAGAAGCATGTAATCCTGATACGGATCCGCCAAGTTCACCCCGTGTAATATGTTGTTTTTCTATTCTTCTATTATCCTTTCTTCCGGTTATTACATGGGGTGAACCAAGTGCGATATTAAGAAAGTTCAAGTATTCGCGAATTGATTTACGGCAATATCCTTTTTACCCTGTTAAATATCTATCTTATTTCAATTATCTAAGTTTTTCTTTTAATTTGTTAAGTTTCTATGCTTATCAAAAAGGTTAATTCTATTTAACAGGGCAGGTGTTTCGATGTACGGAATCGCTTGAAGCTATAGCCTGTGAGGCAACTCTCTTTATTTCATAGGAAAACCCCCGAAAAACACTGTATGTCTGGACGTAATAGTCGATTGCATCATTCCAAACTCTTAGTTTCTGATAACCCCGATTTTTATTCTTTCGCATTTGTCGATACTCCATTACTCCAATACTCCATTACTCCATGAACAGTTACAGGTTTACATAACGTTTTCACTTAAATTTTTTATCCATGTCCGTAATTTTGGTAATGGACCCTTTAATGTTTGTTGATATGGTGATATCGATTTTCTTTCTTCGATAGCAAATTTTAAAAGACCAACTGAAGTTGCAAAAGATGGATTATTTATCTCCTCAGTTGCTCCTTGGAATCCCTTTGGATAACCAATTCTTGCTGATGAGTTAAATATATTTTCAGCAAGTTGTTCACTTCCTTTAAGAAGGGCACCTCCACCAGTAAGGACTATGGCAAGTGTATTTTTCAGGGAAATATCAGCTTTCCTTGCTTCTAAATATGCTTCTCTAAAAATTTCCTCCATTCGAGGTTCGATGTATTCCGTAAGTGTATCCATGGAGATTTCTCTTGGTGGACGACCTCCTAATCCGTCTATCTTGAAATTTGCCCCTTTATCGGATAATGAGGTTATAGCACAGCCGTGTTCCCGTTTTATAGATTCCGCTTTTACCAAAGGAATACGCAGTAAGTAAGCGATATCATTGGTAACGTTAAAACCCCCAAGATTTACTACTCCGGTATGGTGAACTCCTCCTTCGTAATACACAATAATGTCAACCGTACCACTGCCTATGTCTATAAGAATTGTTCCTAATTCTTTTTCATCTTCTTCAAGAACACTATATGATGCTGCAAGTGATTGTAAAACAAATCTTTCCACCTCTAATTCAGCATTTTTAATACAATGAGAGAGATTTGATGTAACTATGGCGCTATAGGTTGTAAGATGAACTTTTGCTTCAAGACGGCGGCCTGAGAGGCTAATAGGGCTTTTTATTCCAGTTTGTCCATCAATGATGAATTCTTGAGGTATTACGTGAAGTATTTGTCTATCAACGGGGAGGGGGACGGATTTTGTGTGCTCAATGACCCTTTCTATATCCTCTTGTTCGATTTCACGGGGTTCACCTAATCCGGTTCTTGAGCCTCGAGAAATTGCTATAGCCCCCCTTGTATTCATACTTCGAATATGATCACCGGTTATACTTACATAGCAGCGAGATATTGTATAGCCAGACATCTTTTCAGCATCTGATACAGCTTGAATGATAGACTTGGTCGTCTCTTCTATATTGACAACTGAACCTTTTTTAATACCTTTAGATGGTGCAACTCCGAACCCTTTGATAATAGGTTCTTGTGTCTCTTCATCCATTTCTGCAATAAGAGAGCAGATTTTAGAAGTCCCTATATCCAGTGCTGCAAGTGTATTAATCTTTAGCTTCATCCTGATCCTTAAAGGCGTCTTTCCTTTGCTATGATTTGTTTTTCCCAGCGAAGGTCAATATATTGGTAATCATTTAGATACCGTTTATTATAAAGCAAGCATTGAAATTGCGCTAAAATGTTTAATTGCTTAGAGAGATTTCCTTTTCCTAAGTATATTGGTGTTCCACCATCTATAGTGTATAAAGTAAAGTTGCTATTTTTTTGATAATGAATCTCAGAGATCTCAGAATAGAGCTCTGGGGAGAAATGCATTGTTTCATTGATTATATTTACCACATTTAACAATTCCTCGTTAGGAACTAAATGACCTAGTTTGTAAATAAGTGAGTCGCTGTTAAATCCGGAAATTACAGGGAGATTAGTTTCTAAATGCTTTTTTGGTAGAGGGAGTGCAATTCCTTCTCCATCAATTAAGGCTAAGTTATCGTGATTTATGTAGCAAATTGGTACACGTTCCTTTATTAAAATTTCCAGATAATTAGGGAATTGCTTACTTATAATTGCGGCTTTAATATATGGTGATTCTTCAAGTTTTGTCTGAATAGAAGATATATCCAGGTCAAGAATATTTGTTTCAGAAGAAATTCCAACAATTTCGGTTATCTCTTGTGGTGTAAGAATATAACATCCTTTTAATTCGATTGAATCGATGTTAAATAATTCTTTGTACTCACACCAATTAATAGAACCGTAGATAATAGAAAAGATTAGGGATGTTGATAAAAATAATAAGAATATGGCTTTCATTATTCTTATAATTGAATTCTTATTATCTTTAGCAGATTCTTTTTTTATCAACGAATTACCTGTCTGCGTCCGTAGGACAGGCAGGCACGAATGTACACGAATTGTTTCTGATATTTTGTTTAATCTTTCTTTTTTATTTATCATATCTCTGCCTCATGGAGATCCCGTTGGGACGATCTCTGCCTCGTAGTTATTCCGATTAAAGTCAAATAAAAACTCAAAATATTTTATTTGTTTTAAACTGCAATGCTTTTTACCTTTCTTTTACTGAGCGGGGTGGATGAGCCCGAATTTAATGTAAACACATTATGGGCCTCCTCTCGC
>DAOUYY010000158.1 GCA_030665885.1 Fidelibacterota bacterium | reverse complement strand
CATTTCTTTTATTTCTCTGGCCTTGCCGTTCTAATCTGACTACGGCTTGGCTACGCCAAGACGAGAGAGAAAAACCCAGTTAAAAGTTCCCCAATTTTTTCACCCTCTATTCTCACCCATACAAAAAGCCATATTTCATTTCATAAACATAAAGATTAGAAAAAAAATTTCTATAATCTCTATATTTTTGTAGGTTTTCAAACTAAGATTACAAATATTTTTCTATTTCCGTTATAAAGGTTTCCGGGTTAATAGGCTTCGCGATGTATCCATTGCAACCTGCATTTAACGCTTTTTCTTTATCTCCTACCATTGCAAAGGAAGTCAAGGCAATTATTGGTATATCCTTTATTTCCTCTATAGCCCGAATCTTCCTCGTTGCTTCATAACCATCAAGGATGGGAAGTTGTATGTCCATCAATATTAAATCTGGTTTTTCTTCTTTAGCTACATTCACTGCCATAAGTCCATCCCTTGCCTCTATAACCTCATATCCGTTTTTCTGAAGTATGAACCTCATCAGATAAAGATTGGTCCCATTATCCTCAACGACAAGAATTCTTTTCATATCTTCGCCCCTCTTTTCTTGTTTTGAAAGACGACAGATGAATGATAGACGAAAAATCAGCGAAACTTACAAAACGAATCTGCTTTTCGTTCCATCGTAATAAGCTTTGCAAATATATGCTCATACTTTTCATCCAACCTTTCAAATACTTCATTATTAATATATTTACAATTTAATGCGAATTCCAACCAAGTTTGTGTTTCCGATGCTTCTTGTCCTGAATCCGTCAATTTATTAATAAACACAGCCTTATATCTACGCTTACGCCATCCTTCTGCAATATTTGTACACACTGATCTGGAAGATCTACGGATTTGATCGGTTAAAGAATATTTCTCTTCTATAGGAAAATCTTTAGAAATCTCGAATATTTCCATCGCAGCATCAAATGAAAGTCGATAAACATTCAAATCCCTTACGCTATTTATTCTTTTCGTCATTTTTTACCCTCGTTCATCATCATTCATCCTTCGTCTATCGTCTCTCATCAATCACTCTTTATTCTTTCTCATAATTAACTGGCAAGGTAAAAGTAAATTTGCTTCCTTTGCCATATTCACTTTTTGCTGACATATCACCACCCATAATGATAACAAGCTTCCTTGAGAGGTGTAACCCAAGACCAGTTCCTTCATACCTTTTAGTAGATGACATATCAATCTGCTGAAAGGATTTAAAAAGCTTATTCATATCTTCTTTTTTTATCCCTATTCCAGTATCAGTTACACACATTTCCAGATTTTTATCTTTTGAAACTCTGGCTTCGATTTTTATACTTCCCTGGTCAGTGAATTTTACAGCATTACTTACAAGGTTCATCAAGACCTGTTTGAAACGTCTTTTATCGCTATGAAGCGTAATACCTAAGGGTATGTCTTTGAAAAGTTTCAAACCTTTTTTATTTAGTGCTGGTGCGTAACTCCCGCCTACTTCTCTTACAATATCATCAAGTTTGAATTCCTCAATAAAGAGTTCCACTTTTCCAGCTTCAATCTTGGATATATCCAGTATGTCATTTATCAGGCTGAGAAGATGTTTGGAGCTCTTCTTTACTAAATTGAGCTGTTTTTTCTGCTCTTCGTTTATATCTCCGCTCATTCCCATTAGAAGCAGACCTGTGAAACCAATAATGGAGTTCAGGGGAGTCCTTAATTCATGACTCATATTAGCAAGGAATACAGATTTAAGACGGTCAGCTTCCTGAAGACGTATATTCACTTCAACCAACTTTTTAGCTCGCTCCTCCAAAGCTGCTTCTGCCCATTTGCGGTCTGTGATATCTTGATAGATAGCATAGATTGCTACAAGTTTATCATCAAAAATAATGGGTGAAGCAAGAAGTGACACCTGAATTAATATTCCATCCTTGTTTCTGCGAACAGTCTCAAGGGTAACTTTCTCGCCATTTACTACTTTCTTCGTGATTAACACAGCTTCGTTATGGTAATCCTTTGGTGCAATCAAATCATCTATAGAATAGCCAATTACTTCATCAATTGAATAGTTAAATAATTTTGTGAATTCATTATTAACGCGAAGTATACAACCATCTTTATCAGCCATTACAATTGCTTCTTGGGCAGTTTCAAATAATTTGTCAATATTAGCTTTCTCTATCGCCAGTTCCTTATTGATTTTTACAAGTTCCTGAGTACGCTTTTTTACCAGTTCTTCCAAGTGTTCATGGTATTCTTTTAATTCCATTTCAATTTTTTTACGCTCGGTAATGTCTGTAGCTATTCCAATTAATGCAAGGGGTTTACCATTATCGTCTAGAGTAAATGAGGTGGAAAGAGAAATTGGAAACTCACTTCCGTCTTTTCGTCTGTTCAATAACTCACCATGCCAGCCTTTTGTAAGAGTTGCAGGTTGAATTTGACTCAAAAGTTCTGGTGGATTTTTTTTCGAACGAATAAAGTTAATATTTTTTCCAATTAGTTCATGTTCTTCATAGCCATATGTTTTAAGAAAAGCTTTATTAACAAATAATATTTTGTTTTTCAGATCTGTTATGCTTACACATTCAGAAACACTTTTTATTGAGTGAGCCAAGAAATTGATTTCTTTTTCAACTCTTTTACGCTCTGTGATATCACGCACGGTTGCTTGAATTATCTTCCTGCTGTCGATTTTAATTGGGGTTAATAACACCTCCGCTGGAAAATCTTCACCGTTAATTCTGCGGTGTGTCCATTCAAGGAAATTGCGTCCATCCAGGTAAGCTTTGGCAATTTGTTCGTTTGCAACTTGCCTGGAATCTTTTCCGTCCTTCTGTGTGGGGGGAGAAAACTCACTGGGATGTTTGCCGCAGAACTCGTCGCGAGTAGAGCAGCCAAAAACCTTTAGTGCAGCATTGTTGCAGTCGAAAAACTTATTTTCATCAAGTAAAATCATAGCATCGTTTGAGGATTCGAACACATTTCTGAATTTTTCCTCACTCTTATGCAATGCTGCTTCAGCTTTATCTCTCTCCACTTCTCTAATATTAATTTGTTCTAGCATGTTATTAAAACCGTCATAAAGAGTTCCAATTTCATCTTTACTCTCTTTTTCAACCCGAATTGTATAGTTCCCAGTCTTAGATACCTTTCTTACTGCTTCAGCTAATCGCAGAATAGGATTTGAAATATCTTTTTGTGTTAATATTGATAATAATAAAGCAATAATTATTCCAACAACCAATACAAGAAATGCTATTATAATATTTCGTTCTACATTATGTTGAAATTGTTTCATATCTAATCGTAATGAAACCATACCAATAAATTCACTATCTTGTAAAATTCTTTTAGAGAGGGTAAAATAGTTACTGCTAAATTCGTATGATTCTTTTTCAATTTTTGGGAATATAAAATTAGTATATCCATCTTTACTATACTTAGCAAAAAGATTTCCATCTGCATCATAAATCCAGGCATTAGCAATGTACCTTTCTGAGGTAAGGGACGAAAGTATCTCTTCGGCTGTTGCGTTATCCCAAAAATTTAGAGCAGAAACACTATTAGTACCAATTAACTGTGCTATGGATGTCAATTTGTTGATAGTTGACTTTCTATACATCTGCATATTGTTAAAGAAAAGAAATATGCTATAAATTAAAAGTACAAAAACTGTAGTTATTAGTTGCATTAAAATTAGTTTCTTTTTGATAGATAAATTTTTCATACTAAACATTTTATTGTTCTCCTTCTTCTCACACTAATATTGCTAATTTTAGAAGTTGAGAACTAACTTGTAATCCAGCGCTTTCAATTGCATGGGTATTTATTTCAAATTTTATTTTTCCCTTTACCATAACAAAATTGATGTTAACACCTTTGTTAGCAAACCCTTTAACATCACTAATTGTTAAAATATTTTTATTTTTAACCTTTTGTAAAATCTTATCTAAATTCTTCTTTTCTGATGTTGAGATAAAGAGGATATGTGGTGTGTTAATATCTTGTATATCTTTGCAAGATATTATCTTGATTTGTTTTTTATTAATCAATTTATTTTTTGCTATCTTTTTTAAGGGATTAATTATGTTGCTATTTCCAATTATAGCAATTTCGAAAGTTCCAGAAGTATCCGAATCTGTCCAGTTAATATATTTTGTAAAATTAAAGATAAAAACTGCTTTCATCCTATCCTCAAGGTTATTTTCATTGTCTATATTGTCATCTGCTAAAAGATACAGAGAGAAAATACTAATAATTAGAAATATTAAAAATTTTTTCATGGTCTGATTCATCCTTTTAATCCTACAAAGAAGTTTTCCATTCTTATTCATTTATAATTTATATTTAATAATCATAACTAACAAAAAAAGCTTAAATTTTATATCCAATTTTTAGCATTATAGTTCTTTGGGGCTGACGAAAACGCGATACCAGATAATCTGGATTTGAACGGTTAGATGGGTGATAATATTTCTTATCAAGAACATTCTTTATGCTCAATTGAAAATTCAGGTTGTGGAAGTTGGAAAATGTAAGGACCGAATTAAGAACAAAAGCAGGATCCACTATATCATTGCCGGTGGCAGGAATGATATGAGGATTTTTCCGACGCCCAAGATAGTTACCGCTAACATTAAACTTGAATTTATCTGTAAAGATGTACTGAATTCCAATGTTTGCACTGTGTTTTGCGATTTCAGGCACTTCGTTTCCATTATCGTAATGGGAGTCGTTATATGTATAGTTTAAGTATGTATTGAAGTGACGGGTATAATAGTCTACATTCAGCTCAATTCCCTTAGTTTCAAGTTCACCGTGGTTGACCCACATATTCAGATCTGTATCTTTATCCAAAATGTCATAGATACTATTCCTGTATATTGATGCTTCTACACGGAGGTTTTCAAGGAAATTATAGTTCAGAACACCCTCCATTGAGTTCATCCATTCTGGTTCAAGTTCAGGATTTCCATAACCCCAGTTGTAATCCCAGGGCTTTGGTGCACGGAACGCTTCCATGTACAGTAGCTTAGCTGTTAGATATTCTTTGTTATACACCATGCCCACACGAGGAGTTAATACCCGATTATATACGCTACTGTTGTCAAAACGTATCCCAGTAGTCAACTGCAAGGATTTCAACAATAAGTATTGAGCCTGCGTATAGAAGCTGAGTAGGCGGTTTGTTGTCATGTTTGGTTTGGGGGGTGCGGGTGGCTTCTCATCCGGAGAATTGCTCTCTGTCTTTGAGAATCCTTCTGACAGGTTCTCAATTTCAAAAATGACACCACCAACAAGATTGAGTTTCTTATGTGGAATGTAGTTAAATGTTGTTTCAAACCCGATCAGATCGTTCGGTCTGTAGTATCCTACCTGCATACTCGTATCAATAAAAGCAATAGTATTATTCAGAACAGTGGCATTCCTATAGTACAATTGTGATGAAAGCGACCATTTTTCATACTCATCATAAATATGCTTAAGATAACCATTAATGAATCTGATATTCCAAATCGTACCACTGCCTAAATACTTGCTGTTTATGGTACGATAGTTAGTAGTACGGGAGGCCTGCTTATCCTGGAAGATAATCCCAGAGGTGAAATTTTTGAAGGTTATCTTGGCATCGAAGGAAAAATTATCCTCAAAGTTTTCCATATTCTCAGTCCAATTATTATCACCCTTTTCACCAGCGAGATCTGCCTTTTCAGACCTTTTATACACTCCGGAAATGCGGAATCCAAAATCGTTTTTCTCATCATAATAACCATAGCTTAAATTAGTATTCAGAGTATTGAAAGTTCCATACAGTGCACTAATACTCAATCCCTTGTAATCTTTAGGATTCTTAGTAATAATATTGATGATACCTGAAATTGCATTTGTACCGTAAATAGCAGATGCAGGACCATAAACTACTTCAATTCGTTCAACATTGGATAGATTGTACTGAGCACCCCCATAGAAACCACCTGAATTCAGTTCATTAATCTGAATTCCATCAACAAGTACCAAGATTAAATTATTTTGACTGGGAACTCCACGCTGAAAGACATAACTGTTGAAACCAAGAATATTTCTGAATTGGAATCCAGGAAGATCAGAAAGAGCTTCATCTAAA
>DAOUYY010000138.1 GCA_030665885.1 Fidelibacterota bacterium | reverse complement strand
GGATTGGCCCTGGGTTATTGACAGGCCGGAAAAGGACTGGCAGGATCTCTATTTTTTCTGTTACGGTTCGGATTATAAAACAGCGTTAAAAGATTTTACCAGTGTCACCGGAAAAATTGCATTACCGCCAAAGTTTGCATTCGGAACCTGGTGGTCGCGTTATTGGGAATATACTGATTGGGAATTGCGTGAATTGGTAGCTGAATTTGAAATTCACGACGTACCTCTGGATGTTCTTGTTGTTGATATGGATTGGCATCTTACTACAAAACCGGAATGGTACAAAGATGGTAAAAAGATAAAAGATCAGGCAGGTGAAGGAATCGGCTGGACAGGATTTACCTGGAACCGGAATTATTTTCCCGATCCTAAAAAATTTCTGCAATGGACCGAAGAAAAATACCTGAAAGTCTGTATGAACCTGCATCCGGCATCGGGAATTCAGCCTCATGAAGAGAAATATCCGGAGATGGCAGAAGCGATGGAAATTGATCCGAATACCAAAAATTATGTCCCGTTTGATATTGTAAATAAGAATTTTGCTGAGAATTTCATGAAAATCATCCTTCATCCCATGGAGGCTGACGGTGTAGATTTCTGGTGGCTGGATTGGCAACAGTGGAGTACCACCAACATTCCGGGCGTCAATCCGACATTCTATCTGAATTATGTTTTCTTTAGTGATATGGAAAGGCGTAATGAAAAACGCCCGTTAATTTTTCATAGATACGGCGGTCTGGGGAATCACCGCTACCAAATCGGTTTTTCAGGAGATGCGTTTATCAATTGGAAATCGCTGGCATATCAGCCTTATTTTACAGCAACGGCATCAAATGTCGGATTTGGTTTTTGGAGTCATGATATTGGCGGACATATGGCTGGCGAAAGTACTCCTGAACTCTATACGCGCTGGATACAATTCGGTGCATTCAGTCCGATTTTACGAACTCATTGTACCAAGGCCGGATATCAGGGTGGGATTGAGCGCCGGATCTGGGCGTATCCTCTGGAATATTTCTATGCGATGCGCGATGCTTTTCAGTTCAGGAAAGCGCTTCTTCCTTATATCTATTCTGCTGCACGAGAAGCTTATGATACCGGCATCTCAATCTGCAGACCGATGTATTATGACCATCCAAAAGCAGAAGAAGCATACAATTTTAAAAATCAATACATGTTTGGCAATGATATGTTGGTATCGCCGGTTACGCAGCCGATAGGAAAGGATAGTCTTTTCGTTCAAAAGGAAATATGGCTTCCTGAAGGTGAATGGATCGAACTGTTTTCAGGAACAATTTTAAAAGGTGGAAAAGTTGTTTCAAGAACATTTATGTTGGATGAAATTCCGGTTTATGTCAAATCAGGGGCAATTGTACCCATGCAGCCAAAAATGAAAAACACCGGTGAGAAACCGGTTAATCCGCTAATTCTTAATATTTTTCCGGGAAAATCTGGCGTCACTAAAGCGTATGACGACGAGGGAAACACTAATAACTATCAAAAAGGAGCATTTGTCTTTACTGAAATAAATTGCGCTAAAAATGATGATAACAGGATGAAGATTGTAATTGAACCTGTTCAGGGTAATTATCCGGAGATGCCGGGGTCCAGAACCTTTGAACTGAGATTACCACTTAGCTTCCCTCCAAAAAATATCAAAGTAAATGGGGAAAAGATTAATTACCAGAAAGATACACACGTCAATTCGTGGAATTATAATGGCAACGAATTAACTACACATATCTTCACATCTGAATTTAGCGTCCATCAAAAAGTTGAAATTGAAATTGAATTCCCGGATTACGATTTGCAATTGCTCTCAGGGAAAAAAGGGAAAATCAGTAAACTAATAAAATTCATGAAATTCTTAGCAAAAAACAATTGGGACAAGTCGAGATATTCAAATGATATGGTTGTTCATGCGGCCCAAACAGGACATAGAATTAGTTTAATCCCCCAAAATGCGTTTTCAGAAATTCAAGAGTTTGATACGGAATGGCAAGAAGTATTAGGAATGATTAAAGCATGTTCTTTAGAAAAATCAGAATATGTTCCTTATCTTGAACTATTAAGGACAGCTGATTCGGATTAGTAACTTTGTAGTTTTTCCAGGGAAAATTTGGCAAGTTAATTATCTGCTGGTTTTGCCACTCATGCCTAAAGGTTAGGTGCATTAAAAAATTAATTCAAAAAATAATAGGTGAAGAATTATGAATCGAAGAACTATCAATCGACGTGATTTTATCAAAAAAATAGGTTTAAGTACAACAGCAATTATATTATCTTCACAATTTTCCTGCTCAAAAAACAAGCGTCCTAATATACTCTTTATATTCAGCGACGACCATGCTTATCAGGCAATCAGCGCTTATGGTGGTCGTTTAGCAAATGTAGCTCCCACTCCAAATATTGATCGTCTTGCTAAAGAAGGGATGTTATTTACTAAATGCTGCGTCACAAACTCAATCTGCGCCCCGTCCAGGGCAACCATTCTTACAGGTAAATATGGTCATCTGAATGGTGTGATAGACAATCGAGATATTTTTGATGGAAGTCAACGAACTTTCCCGAAATTATTACAAAAAGCCGGGTATCAGACAGTCATAATTGGGAAATGGCATTTAAAATCAAAGCCAACCGGTTTTGATTATTGGGATGTACTTCCCGGACAAGGTTATTACTACAATCCTGATTTTCTGACATCCCTGGGAAAAAATAGAGAACATGGATATGTTACAGATATAATAACTGATAAAGCCTTAGATTGGCTAAAAGATATACGTGATAAAAGCAAACCTTTTATGTTGATGTTGCAACATAAAGCACCTCACCGCGAATGGAAACCAGGCCCAAAGCATCTTAAAAAATATGAAGACATTTTTATTCCGGAACCGGAAAACCTTTTTGATAATTATAATGGTCGAGGGACAGCCGCAAAGAAGCAGGATATGACTATTAAAAAAACAATGCGGTTAAAGGAAGATCTCAAAGTATGGGGAGCAGAGAAAGGTCAGGATTGGGAACGTACTTTTAGTCGTATGGATGATAAACAACTTCAAGAATGGAATTCGGCATACAATCCCCGGAATGAAAAATTTCAAAAGGCAAATTTGAAGGGGAAAGATCTTATCCGCTGGAAATATCAACGATATTTAAAGGATTATTTACGTTGTATTGCTTCAATCGATGAAAATGTTGGTCGTGTGCTTGATTATCTCAATAAAACGGGTTTAAGTAGAAACACTGTCGTAATTTATACATCTGATCAAGGATTTTACCTCGGTGAGCACGGCTGGTTTGACAAGAGATTTATGTACGAAGAGTCATTCCGCACTCCTCTAATTATTCGCTGGCCGGGAAGAATAAAGCCTGATAGTATAAGTAGAGAGTTAGTATCGAATTTGGATTTTGCTCAAACTTTTCTTGATATTACCGGTGTTTCGCAGCCTTCGGATATGCAAGGTGTTAGTCTTAAACCGCTGATGGAAGGTCGAATACTAAATAATTGGCGAAGGAGTCTTTATTATCATTACTATGCGTTTCCTGATTGGCACAGTGTTCGACGTCATGAAGGTGTAGCTACTAAAAGATATAAACTGATTCATTTTTACGATCTTGATGAATGGGAATTTTATGATTTAGAGATTGACCCTCATGAAATGCAAAATAAATATGATAATCCTGAATACGCAAGTATCGTTGATGATCTTAAGAAAGAATTATTAAGATTACGCAAACTATATAAAGTGCCTGAGAACAAACCGTTAAGCGAGATCAAAGAATGATATCAGCTTTCTAAAAACATCAAGTGAATCTAATGAACTCGAACTTCTGCAACCTGGATCAGATTTGGAGATTTGACATTTTATTGAAACTTTTTTTAGTAATAGAAACACTACTGAAAAAATGTCATATAAGCTAACTCTAGAAGTAATCTATCAAAGTGCGATGGAATATTATGCAACATAATTAGCTATCTATAAATAATTATGCTAACTGAATAAACCAATGCTATGCTCACTAGCGACAAACAAAGCGAGGAAGTTATGAACGAAAAAGAGTTACAATCTTCAATTCCCTTAATTGTCATTGTTATGGCTTTTCTCTTTGGCATTGGGACAATTTGTGCCCAGGAAGAGGACAGCGTGATAGCCCCTGGAGCTTCACTAAAAATGGTTCAATCCGGATTCATTTTCACTGAAGGACCAGCAGCTGACGCCGACGGAAATATCTATTTCACTGATGTTCGAGGAGAACGCATTTACAGGTGGTACTACAAGGATGACTCGATCTCTGTTTATCGTGAAAAAACAGGACGGGCAAATGGATTAATGTTTGACCAGAATGGACGTCTTGTTATTTGCGAAATGGGTAATAATCGGGTAACGCTTGATGACATGAAGGGGACGATCACCGTCATTGCCGATTCCTATAAAGGCAAGAGACTCAACAACCCGAACGATTTATGGATTGATCCCAAAGGTGGTATCTACTTCAGTGATTGGCTTTCAGGACGTGGCAGAACCAGTGTGAAAGAAGACGGTTTACAGGTCTATTATATCTCGCCGGATCACAGGAATCTTACACGCGTAACTAATGATCTCATTAAGCCCAACGGTCTTATTGGGACACCGGATGGTAAGAACATCTACATCGCTGATGCTGGTGCTAACATGACCTGGGTCTATAAGACTCAGCCCGGCGGAACGCTCTCGGACAAGAAACTATTCTGTGAACAGGGCTCCGATGGCATGGCTCGGGATGAAAAGAATAATGTATATGTAACTGGTAGTTCTTCCATCTCTGTATATAATTCAAAGGGTAAAAAGATTGAAGAAATCACTTTTCCAGAACGACCATCTAATATGACTTTTGCTGGTAAGGAACGTAAAACCCTTTTTGTTACTGCACGCAGGTCTATCTACACACTGGAGATGGCGGTTCGAGGTGCTCTCACACCCATTGAACAAGCAAAATAGATCCTTTCGAAATTTTGCTGGGGACAAAAACTCCAGTTACTGGCTAAAAAAAGCTAGGGAAGTTTGAAAAAAGATGAACGTAAGAAAACGAAGGAGAAAAGTTTTTCTTGATAAATGACATAATCAGTCGGTGTAGCGGATAACGTAAACCATTCCGTCCGCTGTGATACAATATACTTTGGGGTTTTCAATAGATTAATAAATCACATGAGGTAAAACAGATGAAACAAAACATTTATTCCAAACACAATTGGTTCAAACTAATATTTTTTCTATTCCTATTCGTACTGTTGGGATATCAATCCTCAGGATCAAAAGCGGGCAGAATCGATAAGTATTTACAGGAATGCTTTGAGAATAATCAATTTAATGGAAATGTTTTGGTAGCCGAAAAGGGCAAAGTGATTTATCATAAGGCGTTCGGAATTGCAAATATTGACCCGGTGGAATCCTTGCAAATCAATTCTCAGTTCCGACTTGCCTCGGTCAGTAAACAGTTTACCGCTATGGCTATCATGATTCTCAAAGAGCGGGGCAAATTGGATTATGACGATGATATGCGAAAATATCTGCCTGAATTACCTTACCCTGGAATCACTATCCGACACCTACTTACCCACACTTCCGGTATCCCAAAGTATGAGGATTTGTGCGATAAGTACTGGGACCTTGAACACGAAGATTTTCTTGATAAAAAATATGCCGATAACGAAGACATTATTGCCATGTTGACCGAATACCATCCGGACGTTCTATTCGAGCCGGGTGACAGATATGCATACAGCAATACCGGCTATGTACTTTTGGCGTCGATTGTATCCTGCGTTTCAGGTGAGCCGTTTGAAATATTCATGAAAAAAGAGATCTTTGATCCACTCGAAATGTCACACACGCTGGTATATAGCGCAATCAGAGATGACCCAATGGAGCACAGGGTTTATGGATATCGTTTAGCCCTGAACGGTTCCGATCATCTATCAAATGATTTTCATTATATGAGTGGTATTGCCGGAGATGGTGCCATTTATTCTACAACTGGCGATTTATTCAAGTGGGACCGGGCGCTTTATACCGAGAAACTCGTCTCAAAATCGAGTTTAGAGGAATCTTTTACTCCTCTCGTCTTGAATGATGGCAGTACTTCTAATTATGGTTTTGGCTGGGGTATCGATACTAGCCTGACCGGTAAGAAAGTTGTCAGTCATGGAGGCGGCTGGATTGCTTCCAAAACCTGGATATCACGTGAAATTGAAGAAGACAATACGGTTATTATATTGACGAACCATTCGAGCAGCTACATTTATGCAATACGGAAGGGAATCAATCTTATACTGCATGATAGACCATATTCTTTACCAAAGATCAACATTTCACATGTTATCGGCAAAACGCTGATCACTCAGGGCGTTGAGGCTGCCGTTTCTCAATATCACGATTTGAAAAAAACTATGCCGGAGCGGTATAATTTCAGTAAGTGGGAATTAAATTCGTTAGGATACGATCTGATAAAATTGGAGAAAATGACGGAAGCTATAGAAATATTCAAACTCAATATAGATGTTTATCCTGAATTTCCAAGGGCATATAACGACCTTGGAGATGCATATCGCTTGAATGGGAACCTGAAACAAGCGATTGAAACGTTTAAAAAAACACTGCAAATGGATCCGGACAACTGGTATGCCATTAAAAAACTGAAACAATTAACAGAAAAGGGATGAAAATGGGAATAGTAATCGAGTACAACAATGTCCATAGTCAAAAGGAGATACAATCCATGCGCAAGAGTGTAATTATTTTCATTGTCTGTCTGGTCGTGATGGGGTTTTCGACCTGCAGTTTGTTGAAACCTATGAAACCAGCTATTGTCGATTCACCGGATGGGAAGATAACGGTTGAAGTTATTATTAAGGAGGG
>DAOUYY010000236.1 GCA_030665885.1 Fidelibacterota bacterium | reverse complement strand
GGAGTACATATAAATCTATCAAAATCATTTATTTCCAACCAGCGAATCTTGGAGTTAGTAGTTAATGAAAGACAATTCCCTTTTAATTTCATCCTTGCCGATAACGGATTTACTTTTTCAAAATAATTCCAATTTTTTATTTAAATACTCTGATTTTAATAGGAGATCATGATTGGAAAGTCTGATAGTAAATCAAGTCACTCCGTTAAATGTGGGATATGTCGTGTCGAAATAGTAGATAGAGCCCAAATCTATCAAGCGGGTATCAATCTTGGAGTAGTTTGTAGCGATTGTTATAGACATTTTTCTACAGAAGATCTGGAAATGATGGCTAATATGTTTATTGCTTATGGCGGATATTTTGGGATGCTAAAAGATTCAGACTTCTCTCTAGTAAAGACATTGGAGAACGTTTTGAAGAATGCTCTCAAAGAGAAAAAAGTTATCAATACCGAACAGATAAATATCAGGTTAATGCATAAAGCTCTTTTACATGGAATTTCCTCTGAGCAATATATACAAAATCTTAACCTTCTCGTTGATGATTAAAAGGTTTTTCCATATATCTTCATCCCCTCTTCATTTGGCATCATTACTCAATTTTTTAAGGTTTGGTTTTATTACACTTTTCTAATCTCTATTTTTTCTTTATATAATCAGGTTGAAATCTTGATGTAATTCATAATTAAATAAAATAGGTGATGTTACTAAAGAATGGCCGATTTAGATAAAGTAAAAGGTATTAACGCCAGACAGATAAAACTTTTACAAGATAACGGTATTAGTACAGCAGAAGCATTAGCGATGTCTCCTGGTATGATAGTCGCTAATATTGACGGACTTGGAGATAAAACCGCGAAAAAACTAATTTGGAATGCACGGAATGCGTTAGGGATGACTGAGTTTATACCTGCCGAGAAGATTGATGAGAATGTGGAATACATTACAACAGGTTCCTCAGAGCTTAATAAAATATTAGGTGGAGGATTTCAAACAGGCAAACTTACTGAAGTATACGGACCTTTTAAATCCGGAAAAACGGCGCTTGCATCCACTATTGCAGTAACATGTCAACTACCTATAAACAAGGGTGGTTTAAATGCTTCTGTTGCCTATATTGATACTGAAAATACCTTCTCTAAAGAAAAAATTAAGCGGATCGCGAAGCGGTTTGGATTAAATCCAAAGGAAATACTTTCCCACATCTACCATGCTCGGATATATTCCTCAGATCACCAATCCCAAATGATCCAGAAGGCAGAGACCTTGTGTAAGACTCGCGGGACACGTCTGATTATCGTTGATAGTTTGATGGCACTCCTGAGATCGGAATATGTCGGTATAGGAAAACTCGCAGTGAGACAAGGAGTCTTGAATAGCATGATCCATGGACTTTCGAGAATTGCTGAAACTTACAATTGTGCGGTGTTACTTACGAATCAAGTAGCTACTAAGATGATGGGTATGTTCTCTGGTAATGATGCTATAGGAGGTAATATTGTGGCACACGGATGTCACTTTCGGGTGATGTTTAAGACAAAAGGATTCTCATCGAATAGTTCATTAAAGCGTAGAGCTGTGATTGTTGATGCGCCAGATCTTCCCCCCGATGAGTGTGAATTTTTCATAACTTCGGCAGGAGTCGCGGACACTGAGAAAGTAGAAATTCCAGACGATAAGGGCTTGGATTTTGAGGTTGAAACATTGTATGAAGAATCAGAATCTGATAAAGCCCCAAACATTGCTCTAACCTGCGTGAAGGGTATTGGAAAAGGTACCGCAGAAAGTTTGGAAACAGAAGGTATCACTACAGTTGATGATCTGCTCAATGCTGATCCGGAGAGATTATCTTCTAAAATTAGTGGTATATCCTCTAAAAAAGTAAGTGAGTGGCAGAGTGACGCAAGAGTACTGTTGGAAACGTAATTCTAACTCTTTTTTTTCATCTTTTTAAATTTATTAAATAACTTCGTTATTTAAAATTTAATTACCTCAAAAAACAATAATAGATTTTAATTTAATTTGTTGTTACAGCATCCAATTCCTACAATTCTAAGATAGTAATAGATTTATATAGCCGACTTTCTTAATCAAGATAACCTTGATTTTATATTTCAATCAGAACTAGTTTGTGATTTGTGATGAGTATCCAATTAACTCCCAAAGAAACTGAATATTTAAGTAAATATGCAAAAATGGTAGAAAATTCAACAGACCCATCGACATTCAAAAGTCTTGGAATGTGTATAGAATATTGGGCAAAAGAAACCCCTAACAAAATAGGTCTATTATTTAAGGATAAACCATGGACTTGGAAATCTATTAATGAAGAAACTAATAAATTTGCTAATTATTTTATAAGCCAAGGTTTAAAATCTGGTGAAGCTGTAGCGGTAATGATGGAAAATTCTCCAAATTTTCTTTTTGTCACTGGAGGAATCAGCAAGATTAAAGGAATCAGTTCACTGATTAATGTTAACTTACGGAAACAACCTTTACTTCATGTAATGAAAATTAGCAAACCAAAGTATATCGTCGTTGATAAGCGTTGTCTCCCTGCTATTCAGGAAGTATTTAATGATTTGAAAATACAGAATAACGAAATTTTTGTGGTAAATAAGAACATAAAACACGATTTCATTGATCTTCCGAATGAATTAAATATTATTTCTCTCAATAATCCACAAACTGTGGTTGATTTTAAGGTAGGTGATGTTTGTAGCTATATCTTTACTTCTGGGACTACAGGATTTCCTAAAGCAGTAATGATAAAACATGTAGAAATTGGGACATATTATGCATATGGCCTACAATTAAAAGAAAATGACATAGTATATAATCCACTTCCTCTATACCATTCTCATTCAAATCAAACTTGGAGAGCTGTTTTATATGCTGGAGTTACCATGGCTTTGAGAAACCGCTTTTCTGCTTCAGAATATTGGAAAGATATTAAAAAATTTAATGCTAATGCCACTGTATACATTGGAGAATTGCCAAGATACCTTCTCAATCGACCTGAATCAGAATACAGTCTAGGACCTTTAAAAAAAATGTTTGGATTGGGACTACGAAAGGATATTTGGGAACAGTTTCAATCTCGTTTTCAGATTGAGCATATTTGGGAATTCTACGGGGGAACTGATTTTGGGGTTCCGCTATTCAATGTTGATGAAACTCCTGGAATGGTCGGGCGGAATATCTTACCTACTGTGGAAATTATAAAAATGGATCAAAATACCGGTGAATTTTACAAAGATGAAAATGGATTTCATATTAAGTGTAAATCAGGAGAAGTGGGCATGTTAGTAGTGAAAATACTGGACTATTCGGAGTTCACCCTGTATAAAGATCATGAAAAAACTAAATTGAAAGTCTTACGAAACGTCTTTGAAAAAGATGATGCATACTTAAAATCTGGAGACTTACTTCAACTTCATGATGATCATTGGGTCTCATTTGCTGATAGATTTGG
>DAOUYY010000195.1 GCA_030665885.1 Fidelibacterota bacterium | reverse complement strand
CAATTCAATTACATCTCTTGGACAGGCTTCGATACAATTTCCACAGCCAGTACATTTCTGACGATCAATAACCGGTATCCTTTCAGAGTTCATCTTTATAGCATCAAAAGGACAAACGTCAACACAATCTCCATAGCCAATGCAACCGTAGCTACATGCGCGCTCACCACCACTCACAAATGTTGCAGCAATACAGGACTGAATTCCCTCATATTCGGCTTTTTTCTTTACACTGGAATCACCTCCCTGACATTTTACAACTGCAACTTTCCTTTCACTTGATTCAATATCTAAACCAAGAAGTTTCGCGATTTTTTCTGCTGCTTCGATTTCGCAAACAGGACACAACGTAATTTGAGCTTTTCCCACTACAAGGTTTTCAGCAAAATTAGCACATCCGGCGTATCCGCAAGCACCGCAGTTAGCACCAGGTAAAAGGTCAATTGTTGAAGCAATGCGAGGGTCTTCTTCAACATGCAATTTTTTATTGGCTATGGCTAATCCCATAGACAGAAGTAAACCAAGTCCTCCCATACTTAGAACGGCATATATGAGAGATGTATAATCCATGTTGTAGCTCCTAATAAAATGTTAAATTAACTGTTCACATGAAACAGAGATAATGTGGTAGTCGGTTATCAGTTATTGGTGGTCGGTGACCGGTCATTGGCTGTTGTTATTAGAGCAGAAGCTATCAGCTTTGTTAATCATTGAATTTAACATTCGTCCAACTGAAGCATAACGTTCTAGCAAATCCTTACTATATATCGCTGTTATATAACCACAATCAAGAGCTGTTTCAATCCAATGCTGTGTCTCTTGCTGTTCTCCATCAGCATCGGTCAACTTGCTGATAAAATACTTCTTATACCGACGTTTGGCCCAGGCTTCCGCAATTTGTGCACCAACAGAACGAGATGAGCGTCTAATCTGATCAGTTAAAGAATACATTTCTTCTTTGGGAAAACTTTTAGATGTCTTAAAAATTTCAAGCGATAATTGACGTACTAATTGATAAACCTCTAAATCATTAAAACTTTTTGCATACATTCTCTTTCACCTCATAATTACACTATCACCGTAATTACCGATAACTGATCACTCTAAAATTCCGATAACCCATAAACGGATACAACTATATTAACCCAGCGAATCCCATAAATGCCAGAGCAAGACAACCGGCAACTATCATAGTTATTGGTGCGCCTTTAAAATATTCCGGTACATCAGCCAGATCCAATTGCTCACGAATTCCAGCCATAATAACTATTGCCATTGTGAATCCGGCTCCGGCGCTAAATCCAAATACAACACTCTCTATAAAATTATACTCCTTTATCACAAGAAAAAGTGCAACTCCAAGAATTGCACAATTAGTTGTAATAAGCGGAAGATATATTCCTAAGGCATCGTAAAGCGGCTTACTTACTTTTCTCACAAACATCTCAACAAGCTGAACTAACGAAGCAATAACAAGTATAAAGGAAACAATCCTTAAAAATTCCAGATGCAGTCCAACTAATATATAGTAATTGATTAACCAGGAAACAGATGCCGCCAAAGTCATAACGAAAGTTGTCGCCATTCCCATACTCAGCGATGGACTTATTTTCTTTGAAACACCAACGAAAGGACAGATACCAAGAAACTGAATTAGAACATAGTTATTTACAATTGCTGCTGAAATAAATATTAGAATAAGTTTCATATTAATCCCTTAATTTTTAATAACCGCCAAGACGCAAAGATATTTCATGTTTAAAAATCGTCGAGGTATAAAGTTTCTTGCTGTCAACTATTTTTTCTCCTGATATTTTAGCAGTAAAAATTTTTCATGATAATATCACTCTCTTTATTCCCTCTTTTAAAACTGGAACATTAAAATTAATCAGTAAAGCAAGTTTCTTTTTCGTGGCTTTAAGATATGATATTGTTTGTGCAAAGTGAAGTGGTGTAAAACTTTCAACAGTTTTTAGTTCTACTATTAAAACATCCTCAACTAATAAATCTACTCTTCCTTTACCCACTTTTCTGCTCTTGTAATCAATATCAAAATTATACTGACGGGAAAAAGGTATCCCACATAATTCCAATTCTATGCACAGCGCTTCTTCATAGACCGATTCCAAAAATCCCGGACCAAGTATACGATGTACTTTAATAGCAGCTCCTATAACATTATGAGCTACTTTATCTAATTTTATACTCGGTTCAGTTATCTTACTTTTATCGCTGTGTTGATTAAACATTTGCATCTATAATAATTATTTAAACATTTTCTTTGTGTTCTTGGCATCTTGGCGGTTCAAATTAGCATTTTCTTTTTGATGAAATCCAATTAAATATTCCTATCATTAATCCCAGAGTTAAAAATGCACCAGGAGGCAGGCCCATTACCATCCATGGTTGAAAACTTGCTGGCATTATCTGAAAAGAAAATATCGTTCCGGAACCTAACAATTCCCTTATTGATCCTAATATAATGAGAGTCAAAGTAAAACCAATACTCATTCCAAGAGCATCAATAATTGCTCTATGAACAGGATTCTTTGAAGCAAATGCTTCCTGGCGACCTAATACAATACAATTCACAACAATCAGGGGAACAAACGGACCTAATGACTTACTAATATCAGGAAAGAATGCTGCCAAAGTTAGATCTGTTACCGTTACAAATGTGGCTATAACAATTATAAATGTCGGTATACGAACTTCCTTAGGGATAATTTTCCGAACAAGAGAAATAAGCGTACTCGAACACACCAGTGTAAAAATGACTGCCAAGCCCATTGAAAGTCCATTAATAGCGCTGTTTGTAACAGCAAGGGTCGGACATAAGCCAAGAAGCATCACTAAAACAGGATTTTCTTTCCATAATCCTTTTACAAACTCCGCAAATAGAGATACTTTTTCTTTTGCCATTTTATTTTACCTCTCGATTTTTGATAGAATCCACCTTTAAAAGAAAAACCTCACGATTTTTACTAATAGTAGAATTTAAAATATCAACAACTGATTCAGATGAAATTGTAGCACCTGTGATCGCCTGTATTTCACCCACTTTTGAAGGTTTCTTGTTTACAATACAAGTAATTCCTGAATCAACTTCTAAATTACTAAATTGATTCATAAACCAAAATCTATCACTAATATTTGTTGAATCCTCTTCTATTTTAGTCCCAATTTCCGGTGTCTCTGCTTGCTGAAGCATTTTTAAACAAAGTATCTTAGTTAATTTTGGGTCCATACCCACAAGCATCTTTATTTCGCTCTCAAAGCCATATCCTTCAGCAACAAATGCCACACCTACCAAATCACCTTTTTCATTTTTACCTAGGTAAAACCTGGTATCATTAATAATTTCTTCTTCACAAGATACAGTTCCAGGAAGAACTTTATATATTTCATTTTCTATTTCACCTTTTTGATCATTATTTACACAATTACCAGAAAATTCGCTAAAAAAGGTTTTACGATTTCTATTTATAGCATCATTTAAAATATTAACAACTGATTCAGACGAAATCGTAGCACCGGTGATTGCCTGTATTTCACCTTCTTTTGAAGGCTTTTTATTCTTAATGTAAGTAATTCCTGTGCCGATTTTTAAATTCTTGAATTGCTTTAAAAACCAGAATTTGTCACTTTTATTTGTTGGATCATCTTCTATCTTTGTGCCAAGCCCCGGAGTCTCGGCTTGCTGAAGAATCTTTAAATTTTGAATTTTAGTGAATTCCGGATTCATGCCAACGAGTATTTTTATTTTGCTCTGAAAACCATTTCCTTCAGCAAGAAATGCCACACCTACTAAATCACCATTTTTATTCTTACCAAGGTAAAATTGAGTGTCATTGATAACCTTTTCACCATAAGATACACTTCCGGGAAGTACTACACCTATTGCATTTTTTAACTCATTCCTTTGATATGCAGCTATAATAGGAGACGTAAAAAGATCAAAATATGCCAATACACCACCAGAGAGTATTGCAGTGGCAGTTAAAACAATTACCATTTTAGCTGATTTATTCATTTCTTCAACTCCCCAAAATATTTAGGACGGGTATATCTATTAATTAATGGAGTAAGACCATTCATCAGCAGGATTGAATACATAACTCCCTCAGGTAAACCACCATATAATCGAATAATTACTAAAATTACTCCTGCACCTATACCAAAAATCCAGGTTCCTTTAGGAGTTACCGGAGAAGTTACCATATCTGTTGCCATAAAAAATGCACCAAGCATCAAACCACCAGATAGTAAATGAAATATCGGATCAGGATACTGTGAAGGATTAATTAACCAAAAAATACCACCAAAAATAAATACAGTACCTAAATAGCTAGTAGGAATACGCCAATCAGCATGCTTTTTTATAAGCAGGAAAATACCACCGGCTAAAATAGCAATAGCACATGTTTCCCCAATACACCCTCCAACATTTCCTATCAACAAATCAAAATACGGTGTTAGTGTCTTCTCAAATTTAAATGAGCCGAGTGGTGTTGCAGCAGTAATCGCATCTATAGTTCTTGGGGCTGTCCATGTTGTCATTTTAATTGGGAAACTTGCCTGTAAAAATGCTCTTCCTAAAAGCGCAGGATTAAAAATATTATACCCCAGACCACCGAATATCTGCTTTCCTATACCGATTGCGAAAATAGAACCTAAAACAACAGAACTTAATGGAAAACTCGGTGGTATTACTAAAGCTAGAAGTAAACCTGTAATAACAGCACTTCCATCTCCAATTGTCAGCTCTCTCTTGCGCATCTTATTTATAACTGCTTCAG
>DAOUYY010000042.1 GCA_030665885.1 Fidelibacterota bacterium | reverse complement strand
GATTAATAGCATCCCAATCATTTTCGGTTGCCGCATTGTACATTGCATTATAAGCTTTGACCATACAGGCAGCTGCTCCAGAAGTCGCTCCACATTGATTAGTTCCATCCGGACGTTTTCCGGCTTTCAATGCCCGGGTATAAAATACATCCCAGCCTTGTACAATCTTTTTCTCAGCAAAGGCAGGATCATCAAGATAAAGCCTGGTACTCTCTTCAAATACAGGTTCAGTAATTTTAATGGCAACCAGATATTTTGCACCTTCTTGCCCGAGCTCTTCTAATAGCAGCTTCACTGCTGAAGCATGTAAAGGCACGCCATCAACCGTAGAAATAGAATAAACACCAAAAGGTACTTCATTCTCTATAGCGGATTCGGCGAAAGGTAGGAGATTATCTGCAACTTCTCTGTCAGAAGCATGAGGTGGCAGATTAGAGCCTCTGCGAGTCCAGACTATTGCATATCCCCATTCTTTTACCTCCTTCATTAGATTTTGATTCTTTTCCAGAGGGTCTTCTATTCTGAACAATGCCTGCTTAAGTGTAGTACCAAGATATGCTTGTCCACCAACTTCTAATGTCTGTCTGTGTTCATCAAAATTTCTTGCATGTCCCCATCCAGTGGACGCCGCAAATAAAACGCCAGGCGCACCTTCTCGTGCAATTGATTCAGAATACTTAATGGTACCCACAACATCTATCTGTCTACGAGGAAGATTGCCTTTTGTAGGGTCTAATAATGCTACAGTCCACGGCGGAACATTTCTGATAGGATCAGCAATAATCTCTTTCCTTATTTCCTTAATTCCTTCCATGAATTTATATTCCGTAGTTATTCAACTCCGTACATTTTTGCTACAGTTCCCCCAAGAATTTTCCATTTGATTTCTTCAGACAAGTTTAACTTTTGAAATAAATTATTATAATCATTTAGCACATCATGAGTTTCATAATAAGCTACATCACTGCCAAACACAATCTTTTCCCATGCATCTCTACCATCAGGATCACGGTATCGTGTAAACCGATTCCACCATAATAACTCAGCAAGATATTCTGGTTTCTTTTTTTTCAAAGTTGAACCGGTAAGATCAAAGTATAAATTAGGATTCCACCGGCAGCTCATAGAAGCTTCTTCATACCAGGGATTGCCAAGATGTGCTCCATGGATTTGCCACTCAGGGAATAATCGGGCAATCGTATCAAGGTAAATTGGTCTCATGTAATTAGAATCAACAAAATATGCTTCCTTCGCATCTTCTGGTGTTGTCGCCTTCATAAAATCTTTTCCTTTCGATCTTCCCACAATTCCAAGGTGGAATAATCCGGGCATTTTCAGTTCCTGGCATTTTTCGTATATCGACCAGAAATCCTTGTGATTGTACGGCAGTGTAGGCCTGATAAACTTCACACCAGCGAATCCCATATCTTTAAAACGAACAACATCATCCGGTTTATGATTTTCCCAATCCCACTGTGCAAGTCCCAAGATAAATTTCGGATATTTATCCATTGCCTTTTTTAATTTCTTAATTCCATCTTCTCCTTTTGGTGAAATTAAACAGACCTTAGAAATTCCTAAAGAAGCATATTCTTCTGCTAAAAGATCAGGATAATCAGGTACATTCTGATAATGATGATGTGCATCGATGATGATTTTCTTTTCCATATTTTTCCCTCTTGAAATAATTTGTATGTTTCAACCAATCCAATAAAATTTTATTCAAATACCGCCTCTCTCAATCTTTTCAACTAACTCCATAGTTTTTAAAGCATCTTCGAAATCTGGCATTGGCTTTTTCCCTTCTAAAATTGAGTCAACAAAATGCTGATTCTCAGCACGTAATCCAAACCACTCGATCCTCTCATCTGAACCGGCAAATTCTTTTGTATCTAAGACAATCGGGGATTGTAGATTTCCCTCAGTATAAATTTTTGCTGATACATTGGGATCGACGAATGCAGAAATCCCTTTTCCGTGAATTTCAAATGTATGCGTGCGTGCTCCCACAGAATAGCTAGCTAATAATGTGCCAATAATCCCATTCTTAAATCGAATAAGTGCCATCCAGGTACTATCGTGCCCCGTAAACTTATTTGAAGTAGCAACTGAAATTTCTTGCACTTCACTATCAGCTAACCACCGAAGTGTGTCCACCGAATGAATTCCGTTGGAAAGAAGTTGACTGAACCCTGGCATCTCTTGTTTCATCTGGTATTTATAGAAAGTAGCATTTATTGAGGATATACCCTGTGCAGCAACCATACGTTTTGCCTCGATTAGTATTGGAACAAATCTACGATTGAATGCCACCATTGTTGAGCACCCAGATTTCTTTGCTGCATTAACCATCAATTTCATCTCCGCCACTGACAAGGCAGGCGGTTTCTCAATGAAAAGGTGTTTTCCCGCAGATAAGACATCACAAGCGATCCGGGCAAGTCCATAAATCGGTTTTCTAATTGCATAAACCACATCTATATCAGCCTCAGCTAACATCTCTTTATAATCGGAATATCTATGTTTGATATTGTATTGCTCTGCAAGCTCATTTCTCATTTTAATATCAGTTTTCGCACAAATAACAACAATCTCCGCACGATCAATTTTAGCAAGTGAAGGAAAATGTGCCTTACGAGCAAAGTTACCTGTTCCGATGAACCCGATTTTCAACTTTTTCATGTTTTTAGCCTTCTAATTTTTCTAATATCTATATACCACCCTTCTCAATTCTTTCGACCAACTTCATTGTCTTTAAGGTATCTTCAAAACCGGGCATGGGTTTTCGGCCTTCTAAAATTGAATCGACAAAATGCTGATTCTCAGCTCGTAAACCGTAGTATTCAATAAATGCATCAGAACCGGCAAATCCTTTTGTATCCAAGATAGTTGGGGACTCTCTCTTGCCATCGATATAAATCACGGCAGACTCATCAGGATCAATGTATGCAGAAATCCCCTTCCCGTGAATCTCGAATGTGTGCACTCGAGCACCGACAGAATAATTTGTCAGCAATACGCCAACAATCCCATTTTCAAACCGAATTAGAGCCTGCCAGCTATTATCAAATTTTGTAAAGGCTTGAGATTTTGCTACTGCAATCTCCTCAACTTCACTATCTGCCAACCAACGAAGAGTATCCACCGCATGTGTCCCATTAGAAAGAAGCTGCTTCCCTTCAGGCCAATCATCCTCTAACTCATGTTTGTAAAATGTTGCAACTATTAAGGATATCCCTCGCTCTTCAACTCTGTGTTTTGCTTCGATGAGTATCGGAATAAATCTTCGATTGAAACCCACCATTGTAAAGCATCCAGACCTTTTTGCTGCTTCAGTCATTATTTCCATATCAGCAACTGACATAGCGGGCGGTTTCTCAATAAACAGGTGTTTCCCAGAAGCTAAGACGTCACAAGCAATTTGAGTAAGCCCGTGATAGGGTCTCCTAACAGCATAAACTGCATCAATATCAGTTTTATCCAACATCTTCTTATAATCAGAATAACGGTATTTAATATTATATTTGTCGGCAATCTCATCTCTCCGTTCAATGTTTGTCCTTCCACAGATTGCAACAATTTCGGCATTGTCAATTTTACTAAGTGAAGTATAATGGGCTCTTTGAGCAAAGTTACCTGTCCCAATAAATCCAATTTTCAGCTTCTCCATAATTCCATTTCCTCAAATACTTTTTTAGTTATTTTAAGTTGCATAGGGATCTGCAGCATCACGCAGTCCATCCCCTATAAAATTAAAAGATAAAATCGTTAAAATGATAAACACAACTGTTAAAATTAGCCAGGGATGATGAGCTATATCTTGAACATTTTGACACTCTTTTAACAAAACTCCCCAACTGGTTATTGGGGGACGCAAGCCGAGTCCTAAATAGCTGAGTGCAGTTTCACCCAAAATCATACCAGGAATACGAAGCGTGATTGTTACAATAATGTGACTTAAAAAAGAAGGAAGAAGATGTTTGTAAATAATTCGCCATTTACTTGCTCCTGCAAGGTACGCCGCCATAGCAAAATCTTCTTCCCGCAAAGTAAGAAATCTACCCCGCACAGCCCTCGCAACACCAGTCCAGCCTAATAATGATAAAATAACCGTAATAGCAAAATATACTTTTAAAGGTGACCATGTCATAGGTAGTGCAGCACTCAGTCCCATCCATAAAGGTATTGTAGGAAATGATCTTAGTACTTCAATAATACGCTGGATGATGATGTCTGTCGTTCCACCAAAATACCCTGATATTCCACCCAGAATGAGCCCGAAAATGAAACTTAGAGAAACCCCAATAAGTCCAATTGATAAAGAAATTCTGGAACCGGAAATAATCCGTGACAGCATATCGCGCCCCATGCGATCTGTTCCCAGAAGAAAAATAGTGCCACCGGGTTTCACACCAAATAGATGAATGTCTGTCTCAAATAATCCCCACCATTTGTATCTTTCCCCCCGGCAAAAAAGCTTAACAGGATAAACCTCCTCTGGTACTTCGTAGTAAATCTCTTTTAATGTTATTGAGTCAATCCTGAACTTGAGCTTGTAAACAACAGGCTGTAAATGGAATTTGTCGTTGTAAAAAAAATGAATTTTCTGCGGAGGCGAATATAAATACCGAGTATGTCGAACATGAATATTATATGGTGAAACAAATTCAGCAAATACAGCCAGAAAATACATAAGTAGAAGCACATACAAAGCAACCACTGCCAGTTTATGTTTCTTAAATTTCCACCACATCAACTGTCGGGGGGTGGCAACAAAATATTTTTCCTTTTCCTGTTTAGCTATATTTTCTCTTGCTTTAAATAAACGCACTTCAATGCTTTCTATTCATATTGTATTCTGGGATCAGCCCACGCTAACAAAATATCAGATAAAAGGGTACTGATAACGGTAAGGGTACTCAATAAAAGAATAAATGCACCACCGAGATAAACATCCTGACTTCTAAGCGCTCCAAGAAGCATTGGCCCGGTTGTTGGTAAACTCAATACAACACTTGTGATTGTAGCCCCAGATACTAGATGTGGAAGCAAAACACTCAAACCACTTATCAGTGGATTAAGTGCCATACGAACTGGGTACTTCAAGAGTAATTTAGTCTCAGAAAGACCTTTTGCCCGTGCAGTAACCACATACGGCTTATTCAGTTCATCCAAAAGATTACCACGCATTATTCGGATACGACCTGCAGTAGATGTTGTACCAATTACCACAACAGGCAGCCACAGATGTTTTAATAAATCCAATACCTTTGCACCACTCCAGGAAACATTAGCGAATTCCGCAGAAAAGAGTCCGGTCAAGCTGGTATCGAAAAAAACATAACCAGCAAATAAGAGCAGTAATGCAAGGAGGAAATTGGGTAGGGCTAATCCAATAAAAGCAATCAAAGTGATAATATAGTCTCCAACTGAATATTTGTGTGTTGCTGAGAAAATCCCCACAGGTATTGAGATAACATATATGAAAAAAGTTGCTGTAAATGAAATAATCGCTGTCAGAAGTATCCTTTCACCAATAACATCTTTTACCGGTTTCTGCCACTCCCAGGAAAATCCAAAATCTCCATGAAGAATATTCCAGATCCATTTTCCGTATTGAACATAAATAGGTTTATCTAATCCATACTGTTCACGCAATGCCTCAATCAGGTCTTCATTAATCAATTCATCCTGAGCCTGAAGCTGTGCAATTTTAGTTGTTAGATAATCCCCTGGTGGTAATTGAATAATTACAAATGCGATCATTGAAATCATTATCAATGTCGGGATCATATAAAAAATTCTTCTAATTATATAATTTATCAAAGCTATATTCCTTTTAAATCAAGCTCTTCAGCCAAATGACATCTTACAAAATGACCAGTGACAACTTCTGTCAGAGGAACTGGTTTTGTTTTGCAGATACTTTCAGCATACCGGCAGCGTGGATGAAAATAACATCCATCAGGTGGATTGGCAGGATCAGCGACTTCACCACTAAGAAAATACCGCTCTCTTTTCTCACCGGGGTCAATACGAGGAACAGCTGAAAGCAAAGCTTCTGTATATGGATGCTTTAGATGATTAAAAATATTTTTCGTCTTTGCTATTTCAACGATCTGTCCTACGTACATTACAGCAACCGTGTCAGAGATATATTCTACAACAGATAGATCATGTGAGATGAAAAAATAGGTTAAATTTTGCTTCTGCTGTATATCTTTAAGAAGATTCAATATCTGTGCCTGAATGGAAACATCCAACGCCGATACAGGCTCATCTGCGATAACCAATTCAGGATTAAGTGCTAAAGCCCGAGCAACTCCGATTCGCTGACGCTGTCCGCCAGAAAATGCATGGGGATAGCGTCTTAGATACTTGCTATTTAAGCCAACTAACTCCATCAGCTCAACTACACGATCTTCTAACACTTTACCTGATGCTACTCGGTTAACCAATAAAGGCTCACCGATAATCTCCAGCACCGTCATTCTTGGATTCAGAGAAGAGTAAGGGTCTTGAAAAATAAGCTGCATATATTTCCGAAAAGCTTTCAGCTCAGATTCATGAAGTTTATTTATTTTTACTTCTTTATCAGATAAATGAAAAATAATCTCACCTGACGTGGCTTTGATAGCTCTCAGGATGAGGCGACCTATTGTTGTCTTACCACAGCCGCTTTCACCAACAAGACTTAATGTTTCACCCTTTTTAATTGAGAATGATACATCATCTACGGCTTTTACATAGCCATGAACCTTACGAAATACGCCCTTTTTTATAGGAAAGTACTTCTTAAGATTTTTTACCTGTAATAGCGTTCTGTCATTTTGCATAGTTAATCTTTTTTTTATCCCAAAAGAAGCAAGCCACTTTATGATCAGGAGAAACGGTATTTAGAACCGGGTTATTATCTTTACATATACCAGAATCACCTAATGGACAACGAGGGAAGAAAGGACATCCTTTAATTTTCTCGAATGGATCTGGCACTGTTCCTTTAATTGACTGAAGCCGTTCAGATGATTCTATCCCCAGTTTCGGCACAGAGCGAAGTAATCCCTGTGTATATGGATGTAAGGGCGAGGAAAATATCTCTATAGCTGGAGCCTGTTCAACAATTAGCCCAAGATACATTACAACCACTTCATTGGTCATTTCAGAAATGACTGCAAGATCATGTGTTATGAATATGACCGACATATTAAACTCTTTTTGCAAATCCTGAAAAAGTTTCAAAATCTGAGCCTGTATTGTTACATCAAGTGCTGTGGTCGGTTCATCGGCAATGAGAAGATTAGGGCTGCAGGAAAGTGCCATAGCAATGACAGCACGCTGGCATAAGCCACCAGATAGTACAAATGGATACTGATCAATACATAAATCCGGCCTGGGAATACCAACTTTTGATAAAATATCAATAGCCAACTCTCTGGCTTCCTTTTTATTCACCTTCTGATGCAAAATGATTGCTTCCATAATTTGATTGCCTATGGTATAAAGAGGACTTAAAGCAGTCATTGGCTCCTGAAAGATAATAGAAATTTCACTGCCTCTGATGTTGCGTATTTCCTTTCCACGATTATTCAACTTTACAAGGTCTACAAAATCATCATCAGAGCGATAATATAGAATTTCACCCTCAACAATCTTTCCAGGATAGGGAATTATCCGTAAAATAGCCTGCGCTAATACACTTTTTCCGCAACCACTCTCCCCTACTATGCCCAGAGTTTGGTTTCGATAAATATTTAGATTGATCCCTCTTACTGCTTCAACAGTTCCTTCGTCAAGGAAAAAGTTTACTTTCAGGTTTTTTACTTCAATTAATGCTGAGGCGTTTTCCACGTTTTAATAACCTTTCTCACGAGATCTCAAATACATTCTCAAGCAATTTTATCTAAAAACTGCAGGATTTTATCTTTAACCTTTTCACATAATCCCTTCCGGAATTTAGTTAATTCCTTAATCCAAGATTTAAAGACGATTTTAAATTCCTAATTCTTTATTGCATCAGCTGACAGCCAGCTAATTCCTCCACCTTTTGTTCCAAACCATCCATTCCCTTTTTTATCAAATACAATAGTGTAAACCCTATTATTTACAAGTGGGCTGTTTCCACAACCAACATACTTTTCATCAGTATAATCACTTGTGTAATTTATGAATGATGAGCTATCGTAAATACTTATACCTCCTTCATTATTTACTTTCTCTGGATCAGGTGCACAACCAAACCACAACTTGCCATCAGGGCCATTTTGAATTGCATAGACAAAATTGCCGGCAAGTCCGTCATTCATTGTAAAAATCTTCCAGCTCTCACCATCAAATCGGCAGGCACCACCGCCACGTGTACCAAACCATACTTTGCCATTAGAATCCAAAACAGCCGCCCCGTCACCAACCTCGTTCACAGGAAATCCTTTAGAAGTATTGTAAGTCACCCAACTTTTTCCATCGAATCTACAGACGCCTCCTCCTTTAGTACCAAACCAGGCATTTCCACTTTCATCAAATGTAATAGAATAAACGCGGTTATCACACAATCCACTATTTCCACTACCTACATATTGTCCCTGACTATAATCACTGGTATAATTCTCAAAATCCTTTCCATCAAAAATACTCACTCCGCCCTCTTGAACAATCACATCAGGACGAGGGGCACAACCACACCAGACTCTACCATCAGGACCTATTTTAACTGTATAGACATAATTTCCTGCCAGCCCATCCAGCATAGTGTAATTCTTCCATGAAGTACCATCATATTTTGAAAGACCTCCACCAGCGGTAGCAAACCACAGATTCCCACAATCATCAGCCACAATATCCCAAATGTGCCCAGAAGCTATACCACAATTTCCCGAAGTGAAATTTTGCCACTTCTTACCGTCAAACATTGTGACACCATTCGGGCTTTTGCAGCCAAACCATAAATGTCCTAGCCCATCTATTGCGGAGGAATAAATAAGATTACTTAGTATTCCATCATTAACTGTAAATTTTTTCCACATAATTTACAATCTCCAAATTTCTTGCTTATTTCAATATGGTTACTAGTAAATATCCTTTGTCAAAACATTGGCTAACTAAATCTCTATGAATGATAAGTTTTGCTTATCATACAGCCTTTTAAAAGTTCCCTCTTTACTTAATAAGTCAGTCATTGAACCATGTTCTGTAATTTCCCCATTCTCAATAACATATATATAATCAACATCTTTAACAGTAGATAGACGATGAGCAATTACCAAGGTGGTTCTACCTTGCATCAAACTATGCAGCGCCTGTTGTACAAAAAATTCAGACTCAGAATCTAATGAGCTGGTTGCTTCATCCAAAATAAGGATTTTTGGATTTTTTAGAAATACTCGGGCAACGGCTAAACGCTGCTTTTGACCTCCTGACAGAGTTACACCTCTCTCTCCGACAACACCATTTATCCCATACTTCATTTCCTTTACAAATTCCCATGCATAAGCATTTTTTAACGCTTCAACTACTTCTTCAGCTGAGGCACCGGGTTTCCCCATTCGAATATTATCAGCAATTGTTCCCGAGAATAAAATAGTATCTTGCATGACAATACCAATATTCTCCCTAATAAATTTCAGTGGCATCTTCCGAATATCCACACTATCTATTAGAATAGTGCCAGCTATTGGATCGTAAAATCGGGAAAGTAAATCCATCATGGTACTTTTCCCAGCTCCTGATGGACCAACAAAAGCAACCCGAGACCCTTCATCTATAACAAATGATACATCATTCAATACAAGTGAGTCTTCATTTAGCGGATAATTAAAAGATATATTTCGGTATTCTATTCTTCCCTTAAGACTTTCAGGTCTCACAATGTTCTTGGCTTCCCCGACTGTCGGCTGAGCATCGAAAAAATCAAACACTCTATCTAATGAACCGATACTGGTCCCAATCTGAACTGTGGTTTCAGCTGAACGATTTAGAGGAAAAAACACATGTCCCAAAATCAATATCAATCCGGTTATATCCCCCATTGTCATTTTTGACCCTATCATTAAATAGATACCGATGGCTATGACAAGGAATCTTGCAAGCGAAGGTAAGAATTGACTAAAAGAGGAAAATAAGGCTTGAAATTTCGCCATCTTTAACGTTTCAAAATAGTGTGACTCCAATCTCTCATCCATTTCATGACTTGCTACCTTTTCCTGAGTAAAGGATTGTAAAACTTTCATGCCAACTATTTTCTCAGAAACATCTCCGGTTATTTTTCCCATCTCTTCCTGAACCTGGCGGCTTATTGTACGAATTTTAGGAAGAAAAATTCTCACTAGACTACCATAAACAGCACAAATACCAATCACAGGTAAATAAATCTGGAATGGATAAGTGAAAACAATATAGCTAATTGCAACAGTTAACGTAATAATATCAAACAAGATATTGATCATTACTGTACTGAAAAGCAATTGGGCCATGGTAATATCATTGGTCATACGAGAAACAATTTCACCTGTTTTATGTTGAACATAAAAATCAGCACTCAATCGCTGTAGATGGCGATACAGCTGGTGCCGCATCTCCCTTATTACATTGCTGGAAATATAAACAGGTAGATAGACTCTGAAGTATATAATTACTATAAATAAAGTTAGAAAAACGAAAATCGAAGTATAAATCATCGTTAATTCGTGTTTAGATAGATTCTGGTAATTATTTAGCAACCAACGACTAACAGCAACCAATCCTAACCCACTAATAGATTTAAGAACTGCAAATAAACAGGCTAAAAGTAAAATCCTCTTCAGATCACGGATAAATCTCCAGAGTCTATAAATTGACGATGGTTTCTTCGATTTGATCATATCATACACAAATTATAAAGACAGGTCAAATTACTCTACTAATTAAAGATTTAGTCATTTTTTTGCTGGATCAATCCAATATTGTTCAGGCAGTGTTAGTTGCAACCTGCGCCCACGTGCGTATGAATACAGTGACTTCTCCGGCACATTCATAAAATAACTCTTTTTCGCCAATATAGCTGGCACTTCACCAACCAGTCCTATTATCCAAATATTTTCAGCGAATAATTTATTTAACTGTTTATACAATTCCATCTGCCTTTCTATATTACTCTTTTTGTACATATTACCAATTGATATTATTTTTTTAAACTCTGGTGTAGGCTCTTCTCCCTGCTGACCTATTGTATTTCTCCACAACCCATATAGTGGTGCAATATAATCGGCCCTTCCCTGAACTCGCCGATCAAATGATCCATGAGGTCTTGCCTGAATCATGACTTTTGCAGACTGTGTTCGTTGAATTAGAAGTGAACCTTCAACAACCCTTACTTCAGATTTGATGCCAATTTCTTGCCAGTACTCGGTAACTATCTGCAATATATCTACTTTATTCAAATCAGAAGTCTCCAGAAATAAATAAATTGAGGCGCCATTTTTGTCCAAGCGGAATCCATCTTCATTCCTTTCCGTTAATCCTAACTCATCCAGTAATCTATTAGCTTGTTCCACATCATACTGAGCATACGCTTCTGCGTATTCAGGCACATAAAAGGGCGAAATCTCAGCTGCTGTTGCCTGACGCGGTACACCAATATTCTTATAGAATAACAAATTGATTTCCTCCCGATTAATGGCAAGAGATAGCGCAATCCGGAATTTCCGCTCACGCAATAAAGGACCTACTACAGGATGATTACAGTTATAATTAATGTACAGAGCAATATCAGAACCTCTATCCTGAGGCCAGGTCAATAGTTTATAATTGTGTTTCTTCTCATTTTCTTTTAGCAGCGGATAATCCTTAAAATCCAATCGCCTCCACTGGAAATCGAAATCTCCCACAATTGTCTTCATCGCTAAAACCTGGTCATTTGATGCTATAGTAACCATTATTTTATCAATGTACGGTAACTGTCTACCTTCAGTATCCACAGCCCAATAATAGGGGTTACGAACAAATTCGAATGTATTTGGAGAACTTACATTTTTAGAAAGCATCCATGGACGCATCGTGGGACGATCAGGATCGAAATACCCCTCATACCACCGATCCATTTTTATGTAAAGCTCACTCCATTTTTTGACTCCAGCTTCTCTCATCCGCTGTTCAAGTGCTTCCTTATCGGCATACTTAATATGAAACCGCTTTAAATAATTGCTCGGTACATAAAAAAGCGCAATGGAGATCATATTCTGGTAAAAGCCCTTAAATGTATCGGGAAATATTACCTGGAAAGAATAATCATCTACTACTTCTATCCTTCCAAACTTATTGCCAATCTGAAGCTCCAATTTAGGTGTTGGATTAATATCACGATTCATAGCATCATCTTCGTACCAGAAACGCACATCTTCGGTACTAAATGGATGACCATCAGACCATTTAACACCTCTCCTCAAATTGAATGTCCAGACATGCCCATCCTCAGAAACTTTATAACCCTTACAAAAATGAGGAACTACATGAATTCCATCCCGATCCCACCTTAAAAATGATGGATTGGTAACATGATACACTAAATTAATATCCCTCCTATTTATCACATCAAAGTGCCAAGTACCCCCATAAGTCCCTGGTTTGTCATAAGGTTCTATTACTAATGGATCCTCTGGCAGACGTTCCTCAAGCAGAGGCAACTCTCCGGCTTCGACAAGCGCTTGTAGCATAGGAGATTCTTTCATTGAAAGAATCTCTTCAATTGAAATATTATTAGCAGATTCATCCTTTGAAACACTTGAACACCCAACAATCAAAGTGAGTAAAAAAATAAAAAATTTTGAGGCTATATTAACAATATAATGCATATCACCTTACAGGATTTTTGTGCATCTTTTCTTTTAACTCTCTTAGTCTATTTGTCGGATTAAATACGCGATTCTCATCATTATATTTAATCCAAAAATACGAGATTACGAAGTCATCTTTTAAAGACTCAACATATTGGTCTCTAGCTCCCCAAGCTTCTAATGACTTTTCAATCAAATCTTTTACTGCATCATTTTCTATTAATAAATCTTCTTCCCGATTACCTAAATGAGTTATCTCCTCTTCATCAGTGAAGCTATAGGCGGAAATGGTGATACCTTGTTGTTCCAATTCCTTCGTAATAACAACAGCTTTGATGGTTAGCTCTATATACCTCAGTCCTTTCTCTAAAAATTCTATTCTTTTCTGAATACAAGGGTTATCCGTTGCATTCCGAGCATTTTGCAGATCTCCTTTACATTTTTCCAACAATGCAAGAGGATAAAGCTTATGGACGCTTGTTGTTGCAAAAGAGGAACAGGATGGATACTCACCTGCAGAAACTATTCTCTGCCATGCGGTTTGCAATCTATCATAATATCGTTTAACCCATTTTCCGGCATCACCAAACGCTTTTTGGTAAAAATCATCAATCAAAGTTCCAATATCCGTTTCAACATTCCACCACAGCTTTGAGGCAATATAATAATTCAATCCATTTATTGCGAAACCATCACCAGCCTGGCATTGATACAATTGAATTCCT
>DAOUYY010000038.1 GCA_030665885.1 Fidelibacterota bacterium | reverse complement strand
TTGAAAAATTCAATAATGGAAAAAACCAAACTACTCCTCGTCCTTTTTATATTAACGTTTTTGCAATTTTCATGTGTACAAAAAAAGGATGTAGCAAGTTTCAAATTTATTGTGTGGGGCGATAGCCAATTTGAAAACATCGAGACATTTAATGGAATCGTTCAAGAGACTGAACTACTTAAACCTGCTTTCGTTATTCACGTCGGCGATATGATTCACGGCTATACTTACGATCCTGAGAATGCAAGACGTCAATGGAAACACTTCAAGGAGCAAATTTCCCCACTGTCCTGTCCTTTTTATCCCACTCCCGGTAATCATGATGTTACTACCGCTGAAATCGAACCTATCTACCAGGAAGCATGGGGTGGAAAATATTATTACTCCTTTGATTATGGAAATTCACACTTTATCATTCTGGATGTTTTTCTAAATCAGCAATTTGATATAATTCCGGAAGAGGAGTTGAATTGGCTTGAGAAAGACCTCGAGACAAATAAAAATGCTGATAACATTTTCATCTCGTTCCATTCACCTCTCTATTTGAAAAAAGAGGATAAGAATGACTGGTTAGCTATTCAGAACCTATTAGAAAAATATTCTGTAAAAGCTGTTTTTTCTGGTCACTATCACATTTATGACTACCGTATTAAAAATAATATTAACTATTTTTGCCTGAACTCATCAGGAGGTATGGAATATTATAACCACCTCGCGGGATATTCTCACCACTTTCTTGTTGTTTCAATTGATGGAAAAAATGTAAGCTTTGCCGTCGTTGAAAATGGAAGGATATATCCTCCAGATGCTGTTCCTCCAGGTCAATCCTCACTATCTAAAGCATATTTAGAAAGAGAAAAAACTATCCGGATTCCCGATCCTTCCAAAAAGTCAATCGATGTAAATATTAGTATTCCCATTGAAAATCGGACTGACCAAACCAGAACTTTTTCCTTAACATGGGACACTAATGATAAACGATGGATTTTTCAGCCCTGGTTTACAGCTATCACTCTAAAACCAGAAGAAAAAAGATTAGTCAATTTCAACATTGTCGGACCAAATGGCAATTTTAATAGAACACAGCTACCAAAAATAAGAGTTGATACTCCCTTTCAAAACTCAGCAGGTTGGAAAACCACATTATCATTTTATCATAAACTTTTTCACCCACCTGAAATAGAAGCAAAGCAAATCAATGAAAAAATTACACTCGATGGAAAAATTGAGGAACCGGTCTGGGATACAACGCCTTCAATTATAAAATTTCATACCGATATTAAAGGAACCCTTGCGCCAGAAAATAATTCCGTAAAAATATTATACAATAGAGAGAATCTTTATATCGGTATTAAAGGTGAAGAGCCAAATCCTGATGGGCTTATCTTTTATGCTTATGGTGAACTTCCACTTGTTTTTGGTGATGATGATTTTGAATTATACTTTGATACAAATAGAGATAAAAAGACATTTTATCGTTTAATGGTAAACCCGAAAGGCACCACTCTTTGCAGCGGACCTGGTGGTCTTTTCTCATTCAATTTTGATGTAAAAACCTATATTGGGAAAAATTATTGGAGTGCTGAGTTTGAAATTCCATTCAGTGAACTAAAAGCAGATTCTCCAAAATTTGGCGATATTTGGGGCTTTAATGTCCGTCGACACCGTCAGCAAGTAGTCCCATCTCAAAGAGATTGGTCAAAAATGAATAATCACCCATATCAGCCGCAGTATTTCGGGCTATTGAAGTTTGAATAATATAAAATTTAAAACTTTTAAAAATATATTAGAAAAACCCTCAGTAACATTAAAGAAGATAATCATTTACCTGGTTTTACTTTTTTATAAAAATCTTTTCTAAACCTTGATATTTAACTCATCAATTTTTCTATATAGTGATGACAGACCTATCCCGAGAATTTCGGCACATTTTATTTTATCATTATCAACCCTTTTCAATATAGACAAAATATGCTGCCTCTCAAAATTTCTAACTGACGATTTAAGATCGTCAGGATATTCTGTAGAAACATCGGCGTAAGCATGCGGAGGAAGGTCTTTCAATGTTATATAATTTCCTTCACAGAGTAAGACAGCTCTTTCAATGGCATTTTCTAATTCTCTAACCTCACCTTTCCATTTGTAGTTCATAAGAATTTTCATGGTCTCATTATCCACACCCAAAATTTTTCGCTTCAGTTCCTGGTTATATTTCCTTACAAAGTGATCCACCAAGATGGGAATATCTTCTTTACGTTCACTTAATGAAGGAAGGTGTATATCTATTATATTTAATCTATAATAAAGATCCTCTCTAAAATTCCCCTCTTCAATTTCTTTTAGAAGGTCTTTGTTAGTAGAAGAAAGTATCCTGGTATCGATTTGTATTGATAAGGGGCTACCTATTTGCTTTATCTCTTTTGATTCAATAGCTCGAAGCAATTTTACCTGAACATGAATGGGGATCTCACTTACTTCATCGAGGAAAAGGGTTCCACCGTTTGCTGCCTTAAAAACACCTTCTTTATCCATAATCGCACCAGTGAAGCTACCCTTCTTAAAACCAAACAATTCACTTTCAAAAAGAGTCTCCGGAATTGCTCCACAATTTATTGGAATAAAAGGAGCTTTCATTCTGGCACTGTTTTGATGAATAGCACGCGCCACAAGTTCCTTACCCGTACCACTCTTTCCAGATATAAGAATGTTAGATGATGAGTTAGCTACCTTCTTGATAAGGTTAAATACATTCTGAATTGCAGAACTTTCACCAATAATCTTATTTTGATTGAACTTTAAATGAACTTCCTTCCGTAGGTACTGATTCTCCAAAAGTACCTGTCGATACTTCTGAATTTTTTTAACTCGTAATATTACATCTTCAAAATCCAGAGGCTTTATAAGATAATCAACAGCGCCTTTTCTTAAAGCCTCAATTGAAGTTTCAACAGTGGCGTAAGCAGTAATAATTACGGTTGAAATCTTAGGACTAATTTTAGACACTTTCTCCAGGATTTCAATCCCATTCCATGTCGGCATTTTAATATCAACTATAAGTATATCAAAATTATCTTCTTTGACTAGTTCTATAACCATTCCACCATCGTCTGCCGTTACACAATTAAATCCTTCCCCGGAAAGTGCCATTGATAAAGAGTCTCTTATCTCTTTATTGCTATCTGCAATTAGAATTCTACTATTTATTATTCATCCTTTTAAATTAAATATACACAGCAAATAACCAATTTTAATAATTGGGAAAATTTTATGGTTCTCATTACTCTTGTCTATCATTTCAGCGTTAATATATACCGATACTACAAAGAAACCAATGGATTTTTCAATAATTGAAACTAAACAATGAAATAATATCTAAATATTTTCCAGATTTGGGAATTGCAGCCGGAACAATATCAATCATAATTAGTAGAATTATAATAATTTGAAATATCCATTAAAACATGTGTGTCAGTGTATAGGTTAAATATTCTCGGATATGAGAGAAATGCGTTCTCTGTTAAGTGATATTATGAAATTGCGATAAAAGCAGGAACCTTTACTACAATTTTAAGTTTTATCGTCAGTAAAGTGACCTATTTTCCATTGACTTTATATGCTATTGAATTTAACTTCCAAACGCTTTTATGAATAAGAAATATACAGATATTAACAAACTGAGAGATAAGATTCTTGCTAAGGGGAACCTTCCAAGACATATTGCAATTATTATGGATGGAAATGGAAGATGGGCTAAAGAAAGAAGACTTCCGCGTATTGCGGGTCATAATGAAGGCATTAATTCTGTAAGAAAAATTACACGAGAGTGTGGAAAATTAGGCGTTGAGGTTCTAACGCTCTACACCTTCTCAGCTGAGAATTGGTCTCGCCCAAAAAAAGAAGTATCCGCCTTAATGAACTTACTTTTAAAAACTATCAGAAGTGAAATTGATGAGCTTCATAAAAATAACGTTAAATTCACCATAATGGGGCATATAAAAGATCTTCCACCCAAACCATATAAGGGACTTATTGAAGGAGTCGAAAAGACTAAAAACAATACAGGTCTAAATCTCAACTTAGCAATTAGTTATGGAAGTAGAACAGAAATATTGGATGCGGTTCGCGAAATCGCAATTAAAGCCAAATCTGACACCATAAAGGTTAAAGATATTAATGAAAAACTATTATCAGACCATCTATATACTCGTGAGATACCTGACCCCGACTTACTTATTCGTACAAGTGGAGAATTACGCTTAAGTAACTTCCTCCTATGGCAGCTTGCCTATACCGAAATATTTGTAACTCCGGTATATTGGCCTGCCTTTCGTTCAAAGGAACTCTTTGAAGCCATTCAAAATTATCAGAAAAGAGAAAGACGGTTTGGGCTAACAAGTGACCAGATTAAAATCGAAGAGTTAGGAAAATAGCAACTAATGAAAATATTCAGGACCTTTAGCGCATTAATACTAATATCAATCTTTTTATTACCTGCATCTGCTCAGAGCGAACGCAGCATAAAAATCCTTGGTGTTGCCGTACAGGGAAATAAAACTATATCCGAAAATAGTATTAAAATCCAATCCGGGCTCATTGATGGTAAAGAAATAGCGTTTGAAGATATCTCCTCCGCAATTAATCGGCTCTGGAAACTGAAATTATTTTCAGATATACAGGTCTATGTTGATAAAACAACTGACGAAGGTATTTTTCTGATTATAAAAATCGATGAGTATCCAAGAATCGGGAAATTTGAGGTTAGAGGTAATAAAAAAATCAAAAAAAATAAAATCGATGAAGAGGTAAATTTACTCCCGGGAAAAGTGCTTTCCCCCTATTTAATTTTAGAAAGTAAACGAAAAATAAAAAAATTGTATGAAAAAGATGGGTATCTTCTTGTAGAAATTCAGGAAGAATTAAAAGAAGGCAAACGGGAAAATACTCAGGATCTTATTTTTAACATTAAAGAGAATAAAAAAGTCCACATAAAAAATGTTGAATTTGAGGGTAATGACAAGTTTTCAGATTCAAAGCTGCGGCGGGTAATGAAAGATACTCGAAAAAGAAATCTATTCCTTTTTAGAGTTGGAGATTTTAACAAAGAGAAATATGAAGAAGATAAGGATAAACTCAAAGCATTCTATGGAAATGAAGGTTATCGTGACTTCGAAATTCTCTATGATTCAATAAAATATAGTAATAATAGTAAGTCTATGTTCATAAAAATTGGTATAAATGAGGGGCCTAAATACAAATATCGAAATATTACTTTTAGCGGCAATAGACTGTACTCTAATGATCAGCTCCTTGCTCTGCTACATATCAAATCCGGAGACTGGTATAATACTGAAGAGTTCCAGAAAGGTGTTTATGATCGAATAAATGGTCTCTATATGGATCAAGGATATCTCTTTTTCCAAATTATCCCACATGAAATACCAGTAAGCGAAGATGAGATTGATGTTCATCTTGAGATTACAGAAAATCATCAAGTATCTATAAATCAAATAAATATAGTTGGGAATAGCAAAACTTATGAAAACGTAATCCGTAGAGAATTAAAAGTATTCCCAGGTGACATTTTCAGTCGAGAAGCTCTTATACGAAGTCAGAGAGAAATTTTTATCCTCAACTATTTTAGCAATGTTACACCTGACGTTATACCTGTAAATGAAAAAGAAATTGATGTCGAAATTACTGTTGAAGAAAAATCTTCAGACCGTGCTAATATGTCCTTAAGCATAAGTCAAATGCACGGCTTAATAGGTGGCGGTGGAGTAGAATTCAATAATTTCCTTGGTCGTGGTCAGCAGGTAAATATCAGCTACCAGCAGGGTGCTCAATACTCCATTATGAAATCAGGAGCAACACCTTATAAATCAATATCAATAGGTTTTAATGATCCCTGGATCTTCGACACTCCAAACCTGGTCGGCATTAGTTTTTTTTACTCGGAAAGAGGTGGAAGGGGTTATTATTACTATCCATTTGACCTCAGTCAATTGGGAGGCTCAATTAGATGGGGAAGCCGTTTCAAATGGCCCGATAACTATTTTCGTGGAACCTGGATTCTAAACGCTTCGGAAAAAGAATACAAAAACCTGGATGAATCCTACCTTCAGAACGTCTTGCTTGGAAATGCAAAGACAACGGGTATTAGTATCACTCAAGTAATTGCTCGAGACAGTCGGAATAGACCGGAATTTCCGACTATGGGCTCAGTAATGCGATGGTCTTCCACGCTTTCCGGTGGGTTCCTTGGAGGTACAGAGCACTTCCACAAACACATTTTTAGTCTTGAATTTTATATGCCTACATTCTGGAAATTTGTTTTGTTTAATCATGTCGAATTTGGAGTAATTAAAAAACTTTATAAAACGGGTATCATTCCCCCCGATGAACGTTTTATAATGGGTGGAAGTGGTATGATTTACGGCGTTCCTCTACGAGGGTACGATGATAATCAAGTTGGTCCAAAACGTGGGGGTTACAGCAGTTCCTATCTTCCCTATGGAGGAGAAACGTTATTTAAATACTCACTGGAATACCGTTTCCCAATATCAGAAGAACCTACAATTTATGCGCTGGCTTTTGTGGAAGCCGGTAATGTATGGAAAAACCTATCCACGACAGACCCATTTGATATTAGAAGATCTGCTGGTATTGGTATCAGATTTTTTATGCCAGCCTTAGGCATGATAGGTGTTGACTTTGGATATGGTTTTGATGATATCGATCCAGAGGGTGCAACTGGTTATGGTAAACCTCAGGGTTGGAAAACACACTTTATTTTTGGAATGCCATTTTAAAATAACGGAGGAAATCGTGAAAAAGTTCGCTATAATATTAATTGTATGTTTTCTTTTGATTAGTATAACAAGCTTTGCAAATGCCCAGGTAAAAATTGCTTATGTCAATTCAGATAGAATCCTTGCCGAATTCGACGAGGCACGTGAAGCTCAAAGCAAATTAGAAATTGAAGCCCGAAAATTGGAGGAGCAATACAAAGGCATGCTATCAAACTTAGATAGTCTAAACAGAGAATATGAACGTCAAAAACTTATTATGAGTGAAACCCGTCGTACCGATAAAGAGAGAGAAATAACTCAGCTACAACAATCTATCCAGAGATTCCAGGTGGAAAAAATGGGCCCTGAGGGAGAAATCTATAAAAAACAATCTGAGTTAGTCGGACCGGTACTGGAGAAAATAAAAATCGTAATTGAGAAAGTAGGAAAAGAAAATAAGTACGATTATATCTTCGATACTGTTGCTGGAAATATTCTTTATGCTGAACCTGCACATGATCTTACAGATAAAGTCCTCTACGAATTGAAAAGGACAAAATAGTAAATGGAGTTTTCGTTAGGTCAGATATTAAAAATAGTTGACGGAACTTTAGAGGGTGACGAAGCATCTATTATTACTGATCTTGCTGAAATACAGCATGCAAAAAAGGGCCAACTTACCTTTTTAGGAAATCCTAAATATAGGAAGTATTTATCAACAACAGAGGCAACAGCCATCCTCGTTCCAAAAGATTTCGAGGGTTCTTATAAAAATCTCATTCGAGTAGAAAATCCTAATTTAGCCTTTTCCTTGATGATCTCTCGTTTCCGTCCCGAGCCTCCATTACCCAATCCAGAAATACACAAAACAGCCTGTATTGCCAAGAGCGCTCAACTCGGGGAAAATATATACATTGGGCCTAATGTCGTCATCAAAGACAAAGCCATCATCGAAAACAGTGTTTCCATCTTTGCCAACTCGTATATTGGGACAGAAACAAAGATTGGATCAGAAACTGTTATTCGTCCTAATGTTACGATTTATCACAATTGCCAAATAGGAAGTAAAGTACTCATTCACTCAGGCGTTATAGTCGGAAGTGACGGATTCGGCTTTGTGAGAACTGAAAAATCTATAAAAAAAATACCCCAGGCTGGACGAGTCGTAATTGGTGATGATGTAGAAATTGGTGCCAATTGTTCGATAGATCGCGGCACCCTCGGTGACACTGTTATCTCTAAAGGAACAAAGTTAGATAATCTCATCCAGGTTGCTCACAATGTTAAGATTGGGGAGTATTGCTTTATTGCTGCTCAGTCAGGAATATCAGGTAGCTCAATTATCGAAGATAGAGTTACAATAGCAGGACAGGTAGGTGTTGCGGGACATCTAAAAATTGGAGAGGGAGCAATTGTAGCAGCTCAGTCCGGTGTTTCAAAAGACGTTCCACCCGGAACAATTGTTTTTGGTTATCCAGCGCAAGAGCAAAAGAAAGCACGCAGAGAGATTGCCAATATTCGTTCTATTCCTGATATAAAAGCAAAATTGAAAGAGATTGAAAAAACAATAAAAGAATCAAAATAGAGGAAATTTAATGTCGAGAAATCAGAGAACTATAAAAAAATCAGCATCAGTATCTGGTATAGGTCTTCATACAGGAGTAAAAAGCACCGTTACATTTAAACCAGCTCCTATAAACTCCGGTATACGATTCGTACGGACTGATGCAAAAAAATGTCCTGAAATAATTGCTGATATTAATCACGTAATTGACATTTCACGAGGTACTACCATTGCTCAAAACGGAGTTCAGATCCACACAGTTGAGCACGTATTAGCTGCAGTAAGTGGTATGGAAATAGACAACATTTCTATAGAATTGAATAACATCGAACCACCTGTTTGCGACGGAAGTTCTATAGAATTTGTAAGAGCATTAAAACAAGCAGAAATTATCGAGCAAGACGCTATACAAGACATACTGGTAATAGATAAAATTATCACTTACACCGATCCAGAAAATAAGGTTGATATTCATGTTCTTCCATCAGAAACTTTCTCGATAACATTTCTAATCGATTACCAGATTCCTGCTTTGGGCACTCAATACTCCAGTACATATTCATTAGAAAAGGAATTTGAAACGGATTATGCTTCTGCAAGGACTTTCTGCTTTCTTAGTGAAATTGAAGTATTAAAAGCCAGAGGATTGATTAAGGGAGGTAATGTTGATAATGCTGTCGTTTTCATTGATAGAAAAATTGATGAAGCTGAAATCAATCGTTTAAAAAAAATGTTCAACATCTCCAGCGATATAATTATAGGACAAAATGGGATTCTCAATGGTGTGGAACTACGCTACTACAATGAAGCAGTTCGCCATAAAATATTAGACCTTATAGGCGATATCGCATTACTTGGGGTACCAATTCAAGGTCACATAATTGCCGCACGGAGTGGTCATTCTCACAATGTCAACTTGGTTAGAAAAATCCGAAAAGAATATGAAAAAGTATTAATACGCCAGAAGTACCAAACAACAAAGGTACACGGCGCATTATTCGATATAAGTGCTATTGAAAAAATTCTTCCACATAGATACCCATTTTTACTCATAGATAGAGTCATTGATTTGGTACCCGGTGAAACCACCACTGCAATAAAAAACGTCTCAATAAATGAGCCGTTTTTCAGTGGTCATTTCCCTATAAAACGTATAATGCCTGGCGTTTTAATTATTGAAGCGTTGGCTCAAGCAGGAGGTCTTCTTCTTCTAAATACAATCGAAGACCATAAAAATAAATTAGTCTTTTTTACAGGATTGGATAACGTTAGATTCAGAAAACCTGCTATCCCCGGTGATCAGATTCGTCTGGAAGTCAAATTGACACAATTTCGCCTCTCCATGTGCAAAATGAAAGGCATCGCTTATGTTAATGATGACGTCATTGCTGAAGCCACAATGATGGCATCTATAGTAGACATTTAATCGATATGGAAAATATACACTCAACAGCAACTATTCATCCTAAAACCATTATTGGGAAAGATGTAACAATCGGTCCATATTCCTGGATTAACGAACATGTAATAATCGAAGACAGCTGCCAAATTGGCTCCCATGTAGTTCTTCTACCAGGGACACATCTGGGTAAAGAATGTAAAGTACTACATCATGCTGTTTTGGGCGAAATCCCACAGGACCTCAAATTTGGGGGTGAGTCAACCACGGTTGAAATAGGAGACCGCACAGTTATTAGAGAATTTGTAACTATAAATAGAGGTACAAAAGCCCATTGGAAAACAGTAGTAGGTTCGGACTGTTTTATTATGGCATACGTTCACATAGCTCACGACTGCATAGTTGGCAATAATGTGATTATAGCAAATGCTGTAAATCTTTCCGGTCATGTAGAAATTGAGGACTGGGCAATTGTTGGAGGAATGGTAGGTGTTCATCAATTTGTCAAAATCGGGCAACATTGTTTTATTGGCGGTCATTATAGAGTTGCAAAAGATATCCCTCCATACATCATTGCTGCGGGAGAACCCATTGCTTATCACGGATTAAACATAATCGGACTGAAAAGACGCGGTTTTACGAACGAAACAATTAGAGATATTAAACATACATGTCGATTGATATTTCGTTCCGATTATAATGTTTCTGAAGCAATTAAAAAAATTGAAGAAAATGGAGACCTTAATCCTGAAGTTCAAAATCTTGTAAAATTCATTAAAAACAGCGAGCGTGGAATAATTCAGGGGATTAGATAAAATAACATGATCTCACTAAACATGAATATTCATTTATAACACCAATATAGATAACACGAATGACCAACTTATCCTATCCAACACCCTGAATAAAATAACAACAGAATTCATTGCTTTGTCTTTTAAAAATAATACACCACCATTTATTGTCTTACTGATACTTACACAATTTTCATATAGTTTTTCCAATGGATTGGATATTTCAAATGTAAATTCTTCGTCCATTCGCTCAACTTTAAAACCGATAATCTCCATAATAGCAGTTGAACAGGAAACCCCTCTACCATTACTATCTTTCACGGAAGAACCAATAGTTCTGATAGGTTGTAAATTCTTTTCTATTGCTTCAACTAACGGATTATCTACCGATATTGGATTCCCAACTTTTTGGTCAGGAATTGCCATCTCACCAAATTTTTCTTTAGGCGGACAGATAGGTATTGCTAAGTGGAAAGGTGATAATATCAATACCACAGGATTTTCGTTTACTCTATCTTCTGGGGAAGTAGATAAAAAAAATCTTTTCAGTGTTTCTATAAGTCACCTTTATGGTCCCGATGATTTCCATTTACGTAATCTTAATGCAACACTTGGTAGATATTATAAATTTTCAAAATGGAATCTGTCATTCGCTTATACCGCTCATTTCTTTCAATGCAAAATACATGTAACGGATAACGAAGACCAAGATCAAAACTATAAAAAAATTGAAAAAATGAAAATTAACCATTTGAGATCAGGAATTTACAGAGACATTACGAAAAATATTAATCTCGGTTTGGAACTAGATGCTTCAAGAACTGTTTTAATGATAGCGTTTTCAATAATCGGATATTTATAAAAGTGAAATTGCCACTAAGACATAAAGACACGAAGATAGATTTTAATTTGTAATGCATCAGTTATAGGTTTACAAATAAATTAACTTGGAGTATTGGATTAATGTAATAATGGATAATTTATTCTTCATAAATTCTCGCAAAGGGAATGGTATAACACAATATTCTACTATTCCATTTCTGCTCTATAGTCCCGTTGGAGCATTACTCACTCTTTTGATGTTTATTACCTCCCTGAGACTAAGGGATTACTTTAATTTCATAATTACTCTTGTTAAGAATGAGGGAAGAAAATATATAAAAAATGTATAAATTCTTGAGTTGATTTTGTATTTTTTAGTGTGTTTAGTAGGCATCCTTTATTAAAATTATGAAAAGATTAACTATACTCGGTTCTACAGGCTCTATTGGCAGAAATGCACTCAGGGTTATAGATGCTAAACCGGAAAGGTTTGAAGTTTGCTATCTTACTGCAGGTAAAAATGGGCAGTTACTCGTTGAACAGGCAAAAAAGTATAATCCAAAATCTATCGCAATTGCCGACGACTCTCAATATTCCTTCGTTAAAGATGAACTGCAATCCCCGGATATTGAAATTTTAAGTGGCAGAGAAGGTATTATACACATTTCCAAAAAGCCTGACGTTGATCTTGTTTTAAATGCCATTGTAGGAGCTCCGGGATTGGAGCCAACTTACCGCTGCATAGAGGTGGGAACAGATGTTGCTCTGTCCAATAAAGAATCTCTTGTAATGGCTGGTGAACTTATAATGAATCTCCTGGAAGAACGTAATGTCAAACTATATCCTATTGACAGTGAACATAGTGCAATCTGGCAATGCCTTGCAGGAGAAAAGCCTGAAAGCATAAAACGTATAATTTTAACAGGTTCAGGTGGACCTTTCAGAACAAAGCCTGTTGAGGAATTTCAGTATATTAAACCTGAAGATGCTCTTAAACATCCTACCTGGAATATGGGCAAAAAAATAACCATCGATTCAGCTACTATGATGAATAAGGGTCTTGAAATCATTGAAGCAAAATGGCTCTTCAATATCCCACCTGAAAAAGTAGATGTTATTATTCACCCTCAGTCTATAATACACTCCATGGTTGAATTTATCGATGGTTCAGTCAAAGCCCAGCTCGGTCTTCCGGATATGAAGCTACCTATACAATACGCACTAAATTATCCGGAAAGAATCAATGTTGCATGGGAAAATATTGACTTTTCAAAAATCAGAGAATTGAATTTCGAAGCGCCCGATTTTCAAAAATTTCCTTCTATTAAATTAGCATACGAAGCCCTAAAACGTAGAGGAACAGCTCCAGCAATTCTTAATGTTGTCAATGAATCTGCGGTCTATGCTTTTCTTGATAATAAAATAAAATTTACTGATATTTCAACCTTTGTAGAGAAGGCACTTTCAGAGATACAGATAGTTGACAATCCCCTGCTATCTGATATTTTGGAACTTGAAAAAACAGGACATGAATTTGTTCAGAGCCAAATCAATTGAAATAGTGGATATAAGGGAAGAATGAATGCAGGAACAATCGACATTCCATAGAAAGGATAAACACTATTTATGATATCTATACTTGCGGTAATTATAGTCATTGGATGCGTAATTTTCTTTCATGAACTTGGTCATTTCACATTCGCCAAACTTACCGGAATGAGAGTTGAGACTTTTTCACTTGGATTTCCTCCTAGGCTTATTGGGAAAAAAATAGGAGATACAGACTATTGTTTGTCGGCAATTCCTCTTGGCGGATATGTAAAAGTATCCGGTGTCATTGATGAAAGTATGGATGACAAAAGTATAAAAGGCGAACCCTGGGAATTTCAATCTAAAAATGCTATCCAGAAATTGCTTTTCATTACCGGAGGAGTTCTATTTAATCTTATTCTCGCTGTCATTATTTTTTCAATTTTAACCGCCAGCACCGGAATCTATGAAGCAAGCCCTGAAGCAATAGTTGATAGTGTCCTTACTAACCTTCCAGCCGATTCTGCCGGTATTCAATCAGGAGACAGAATAATAGCTATCAATGGCAAGACCATTTCCAAATGGGAAGAGATGACAGAATTAATCCATGCACATCCAAATGACTCAATTCTTGTGAAATGGGAAAGAGATGGTATTGAGTATGAAAATACTATAATGACTATATCATACAAAGATTTAAGAGGAGGTAAATTAGTAGACGTTGGAATGATAGGCATACGTCCTATCCTTAACCACCGCAGCACCGGTTTCTTTGAATCCATTCATATTGGATTATCAAACACATGGTACTGGCTGAGAATAACAGTTGTTTCTCTTAAAATGTTAATAACAGGTGAGGAGTCAATTAGAAATCTTGGCGGACCTATATTAATAGCGCAATTAGCGGGTCAATCCGCAAAATCTGGAATTGGGAGCCTATTTGGATTCATAGCTATAATCAGTGTAAATATTGCTCTTCTAAATATTCTGCCGATACCTGCTCTGGATGGCGGTCATTTCGTTGTTGTTATTATAGAAGCAATTATTAGAAAACCGCTATCCATTAAAGCAAAAATGCGCATCCAACAAGTAGGACTGGCAATTATTCTCACCTTAATGGTTTTTGTATTTTATAATGACATAATGCGGCTGTTTAAATGAACACTAATAAAAT
>DAOUYY010000208.1 GCA_030665885.1 Fidelibacterota bacterium | reverse complement strand
ATTAGAATTTAAATCTGTATAAGGAATCCAATCGCCATCTTCATCTCCTTCCCAATGCCATTTAGGTTCACCGTAAATCCCTACCGGTCCAAATATGTACTCACCGGGCTCATTATCCCTTTTTTCATCAATCAATCCATCGTTATCGTTATCTTTACCATCATTCGAGATTCCCGGACTTTCCAAAAAGGCATATCCTGCATAACCCACGATCCAATTTCCTGGTGATCCATATCCATCTGTATCATAAGCAAAAGCAATATCGAGATTTGTATCATATTCGCCTATATCATCAGCATTGTCCTCTACACCACCTACTCCCCAATCAATATATTGAGCATAAAATACTTTATAATAATTGTGAGAAGACTCATTAGTAATATTATATATCCAGAAAATACAATCTTCGGCAAGAACCTGACTCCATTGAAATCCCCTTGTCTTTACCCATAAACCCAAGCCGCCTCTTGTCGAATCATTTTCATCACAGTAGTAATTCATGTAAAGATTTGGTTCTTTATCCGGATCATCATCAAAAACGAAGATAGTTTCAAGGTCTGCATTAAAAATACCCTTACCAAAATATCCATTCCAGTAATCATCCCACGAGTGAGGTCTATCAAGCCAGTGGGCTGGCCAGCTAACAAGATCATTACTCATAGCTGGGATTTTATTCTCTTTTTTATCCATATTAAACCAATAAGGTCGAGGTTCAAAACCCCAGGGTACGCCTTCAGGGGATTTATCAACAAATTCACGATATTGAGTTTCCATTGGATGGACTAATATGGAGTCACCATTTAATACTTCAGCAGAGACTATAAGAGCCACACCATCGCAATAGTGCCTACCAAATGATGGCCAATTGCATGATGGTTCACTGGGATAATCAGTGACCTCACCATAATTTTTAAAAAGTGTACTAACAAGGTTTCCATCCATTGTTCCAATCCTGCGGTAGAGTTTATTACCCCTTAAATATTGTTGGGTTTGAGGATATAGACTGGATACCAGCAAAAGAGTTAAAAATGATTCTAAAAGAAATTGTAGTTTCGTCTTCATGACAATATTCTTCATTTTAATTATTGGATTAGATTAGTTCTTAAGCATACTCTTTATTTTGTTAATAGTAACATTTTCATTGCAGCTTAAGGAATGTAAAATATCCTATTTCATTAGGTTAAAAGATTTATTTTTGGCTAAATGATATTGAAAAGCCAATAACAACTTTTCTTGGTTCCCTGTAATAGTTTGGTTGAATAGCCCACTCTTTTTGGGTTTTTATTCCAATGTAAGTTTGAAAATTCAGGTCATAGTCATAATCGGCAGAGCCACTCGATTTATACACTTCCCTGTTGTTCTTCCTATCAAAAAGGTTATATATTTTAACGTAAGGTGAAACCAGAGCAGATCCAATCTTGTAATCTTTTGTAATATTCAGATCAAATGTCATTGTCGACGGTTTTCTTTCGCCATTTAGTATCCGGTTAGAGTATCTTGCTGAGGCACGTGTATATGGTGTCCCGCTTCCTATCTTTCCGATTAAACTTATATGGTACCCTTTTTGTACAGTAGTAGTGCTTAAATTTAAAGAATGTGTCTGATCCCAATTCAGAGGTCTTCTCATCTTTTCCCCCTGGATCGGTGGGTCTTGCTTCTGGTTTTCCCATTCATCATTTGGGTCAGAAGCATTACCAGTTGCAACTTGATATGTGTAGTCAACAGAAAAACCTATTCCACCACGTACTTCTCGTTGCTCAAGAGCAAAAGTAATTCCTTTAGCATTAGCATAATCTCGGTTAATGAATCGCCAATATCTTCCACCAAAAATGTCTGCTCTTGTTTCCTGTCCTATCAGGTCTCTGATATCTTTGTTGTATGCAGTAACATCTATTGTTAGGTCTTCGGTTAGTGCTTGTTTGATTCCGATTTCATAATTTACAGTTTTTTGAGGTTTAAGCTCTGCATTTCCCATTAAGTTAAAATTTCCACGTGGGGGCTGATCACCAGCAATCTGAATTAATGAAACCTCAAAGTCCGGGTTTATGTAAAGATGTTCGTAATTTGGCACCTGAAAAAAATGCCCATAAGAAAAATGTATAACACCTTTATCAGATATGGGGTAAGCTATTCCAAATCTAGGGCTGATCTGGCTGCTTGTTTTTGCCTTCCTCTTTTCAGCATCGCGAGTATCGTAAAACTGCTTCGGAACTTTTCCATCTGGATCGAGAAGATCGTATCTCAATCCAGCATTGATAATAATATCACCAACCTCTATCTTATTCTGTAAATATGCTGACATCTCTGTAGGCCAATGAGTGTAGGAATTATTATACCAGGACTCTTTGGATGGAATCTGTATTTTATTATTTTCATCAAAATATAACCAGTATTCATGAAGCCATAACTTGCAGCGTTTGAAGATTATTCCAGCACAAATTTTTTGATTTCTTGTAATCTGGCTTGAGAGATCTATCTTTGCTATTTGAGTAGTATTATTTCTGAAATGACGCCACATTCTCATACCACCTGTAGAAAAACCGGTTGCTCCTGTCGATATTAAATTTTGAATAGGCACATATTTGGAAGTATCGTCGTAAACAAACTGTTCATACTCTGAAAAAGAATGTGAAAAATTAGCAGTCATGAATGTTCCCGGGTTGAAAAGATGTGTATACTGGATAGAATTCTGTAAACTGTTATTTTTTCTCTGGTAGTTGCCATCCGGATTATATTTAAACAATCGGTCAAATTCTCTATATTTCTTATCCTGGTAGAAGGAAGATAGATTTATTTTATCTTTTTTAAAAACTTTGAAGGTAATTTTGCCCTGTAGAGTTTTTCTATTAATAGGATTCATAGGGACATATTTATTATCCCCAAAACCATTAATGTATTCTGAAGAATCAAGTATAGCTGGATCAGTAAAGTCGATAAAGTCGTCAGGCACAAATTCCCTTTTTCCGTACATCCATCCATCCGAATTGTATATACGTCCTAAAATAGAAAAAGTAGTGTTTTTGCCTAATAGTGGTACAGGACCATTTAAGTTAAATTGAGAATTGGTTATCGCAAATGGATTTATATCTTTAATATGCAAATATATGTCTTTATGGTTACTTAAATAATCACCAGCAAAGAAAGAAACTTTACCTGAATAATATTCTTGCCCCTCTTTAGTAACAATATTGACAATTCCAGACATTGCCTGCCCATATTCGGCATTAAAAGTTCCACTGATTATCTCAACTTCCTGAATAATATCATTCTCAACTTCAAAAGGAATTTCGCCTGAATAGGCATCATTCATAGGGATGCCGTCAATTATATACATTACTTCGCCGGTTCTGCCACCACGGAAATGACCTTCCACAACTCCAGCTTGTAACTCTATAATTTCACTAAGATCCTGTATCTGGAGTTGATCTATCTGATCGGAACTTACTCTAAATGATGTTGAAGTAACGTCCTTCTGAACAACAGGCGGTTTGGCTATAACTACAACCTCTTCACCTTTTATAGTCTCGATTCCCATTTCGAAATTTATGTTCGATGTAAGATCAATCATAACGCTTACGTTTTTCTGCACCACCGTCGTATAACCAATCATCGTGGCACGAAGAGTATAGAGTCCAGGATTAACGTAGTGAATATTATAATATCCATTAAGATCAGTTGCAGCACCTAATGAAGTACCATCTATCATTATGTTAACACCGATTAGCGGTTGACCGGTTTCAATGTCAATCGCCCTTCCAGCAATTTTGCCTGTTGTTCCGGAAAAGAGAATTACAGGTAATAGAAAAACTATAAAAAACAGGAGATACTTTTCCTTTTTCATACTAAACCCTTCCTAATAAAATTTCCCCTGCTACTTAAAATTAGAGATCGGGCTGTTCCTATTGAACAGCCCGATCATATTAACTACAATACTAACGTATCAATACCATCTTTTTCGAGAATCTGGATTTGTCGGTCGTTAAGACGTACAGATAAATTCCGGTTGGTACAATTTCACCTCTGTCATTTTTTCCGTCCCAGATAACTTTATAGTAACCCTCGATCTTTTTCGTATCTGAGAGAGTTCTGATTTTCTGTCCAAGTACATTATAGATAGAAATGTTGACTTTACTTGCATGTGGTAATGCATATTCAATAGTAGTTTCAGGGTTAAAAGGATTAGGATAATTCTGCAATAACATGAAGTCTTCAGGAACAGTATTAACCAAATTCTCCCCAGGTTCAACTGCTGTTGGCGGTGAAATAACCATCTTTTCTACGGTAAAGTCATCGAACCAGGCTTTACCGGTTGGATTGGATGTAAACCTTGCACGTACTGAGATTCCTGTCGCATCATCAGGTGCTCTCTCTGCTACTACATAGTGAGCCCACTCTTTATCAGCTGTAGTCTGATCTATGTAGACATACTTATCTCCACCTGACA
>DAOUYY010000083.1 GCA_030665885.1 Fidelibacterota bacterium | reverse complement strand
CAAGCTTCGGTGAGCTACTCGATAAAATTGGAATTTTCGAGTTTTCCGGCATTTCTGGATTTTCAAAAGTCTTTCTCTCTCCCACCTAGTATCTCACGCATTGTTCGTTAAAAGGAATAATGACTTTCAAATCCCAAATAGACATAAAAAAAGCAATAAGTTAAATAAGGCTAAAGAAGTGTTAATCTAAAACATAGCCGTTTAATAGGAGGAAATCTAGAATGGAAAATAAAATGTGCAATCTTAAAGATATGTTACCTATTGGAATTATTAGCAATTCAAATGCCAGAACATTGAAGGTTTGTGTCATGTTTATGGTTCTATTCATTATGTGTATAAATACAAAAACCGTAGGTCAACCCTACTATGTGGACGCGAATGGCAATGACAACAACCCCGGCACATTAGCAGAACCTTGGCAAACCATTCAAAAAGCAGCTAACACTCTTGTCCCAGGCGACACCGTGTATGTGCGCGGTGGTGTTTACAACGAAAAAGTCAATATAAATGTCTCTGGTTCCGCCAACGATGGCTACATCACCTTCCAAAATTATGAAAACGAGGTACCCATTCTGGACGGTACCGGACTGTCTGTGCCTGATGGTAACAACGGTATGTTCTTGATTGTGGATCAGCATTATATAATTATCAGGGGCTTTGAAATACGCAATTATCGTACTTCCACTCTGAACATTATCCCCGTTGGTATCCACATTAGAGGCGTAGCCCACCACATTCAATTAAGAAACAACAATATTCACCATATCGAAACCAATGCCCCCGTAGATGATGACCTGATGGGCGCAGATGCACATGGTATCGCCGTATATGGTACTTCTGCTCCCGATTCTATCAACAACATCCTCATCGTGGGCAATGAACTCCACGATCTCATGCTAGGTTCAAGCGAAGGATTGGTCTTAAACGGTAATGTGGCACTATTTACCGTCAGCAACAACATCGTTTATGATTGCGATAACATTGGCATAGATTTCATCGGTTTTGAGGAAACTGCTTCCGACCCCGATTATGATCAGACTCGTAGCGGTGTTGTTAGTGGTAACACCGTTTATAACATCACCTCCTATGGTAATCCAGCTTATGGAAATGAGTACAGTGCTGGAGGTATTTACGTTGACGGTGGTCGGGACATCGTCATAGAGCGAAATACAATTTTCCATGCTGACATTGGTATAGAAATAGCCAGTGAACACCAGGGTCGGGCTACTAGCTATATAACCGTGCGTAGCAACTTTTTGTTTAACAACCGAATGACTGGCATTGCAATGGGAGGATACGATACAGAGCGCGGCAGTACAGAAAATTGCTTCATTGTCAACAATACCCTGTATAACAACGATACACTGGAAGATGGAAACGGCGAAATCCTATTGCAGTTCGATACACAAGACAATATCATTAAGAACAACATCTTTTATGCCAACGATCAAAGTCTCATGATTGGCAACCCCTTCACCGAAAACGTAAATAATGTAGTTGATTACAACTTGTATTTCAGTTCTACAGGTCTAACAGATAGCGAGTGGGAGTGGCAAAACATCGTATATCAGGGCTTTGCTACATACAAATCAGCAACTGGTAACGATAATCATTCGTTATTTGTTACTCCACAATTTACCGATCTCAATGAGCCTAATCTGCATTTACTGACTGCATCCTCTGCCATCAATGCGGGTGAGAACCTACCGGAGATTGGTGATTATGATATAGATGGTCAAACAAGGGTTCAAGGAGGCATAGTAGATATTGGAGCGGATGAATTTAGCGAGACAAACGATGTATTCAAAGATGAGACCAATATGCCTCAGACGTTTGCCTTAAAGACGAATTATCCAAATCCATTCAATGCAGTTACAACAATATCATACAAATTATCAGAGTTATTATTTGTGAATCTTTCGATTTATAATGTTACTGGACAATTAGTAGAGATATTGGTAAACGAGAAAGTGCAAACAGGATATCATAATGTGACGTGGAATTCAACTAATGTTGGCTCAGGAGTGTATTTCTACAAACTATCAGCTGGTGAATATTCAGCTATTGGTACGTGCCTGTTATTAAAGTAAAAATGGGATAAATACGGTGGTTGTTCCTTCTAACCCTCAGTCCACCAGACGCCAAAAGAGTGTAGCGTCCATCTACGTTTCACTACTATGGATAAATGATTTCAGAAATGGCAAGTTTATTGAACAGGATTTCGGCACAGGTGACTTGGCCCGTTAGTACTCAAAAAAGACTTGCATTATCCATACTGATTAGCCATATTTATATGTATGAAAACTACATTAAACATTGACGATCAAATACTTGAGAAAGCAAAAAAACTTACTGGCGTTAAAGAAAAAACTGCCCTTGTAAGGATGGGACTTGAAGCTCTTGTTGCCAGAGAAAGTGCAAAAAGACTTGCAATTTTAGGCGGAACCGAGAAGGAAGTAAAACATATACCAAGAAGAAGGTTTTAACTATTGATTTTAGTTGATACTTCCATCTGGATCGACCATTTTCATAAAAATGATCATTCCTTAATTGAATTACTCGAAGATGGGGTGGTTTATACTCATCATTTTATCATCGGTGAGTTAGCTTGTGGAAATCTTAAAAATAGAGATGAAATCCTAATACTCCTTCAATCATTACCGAAAGTTAGAGTAGCCGAACATGATGAGGTGATGTATTTTCTTAACTATCATAAGATTTTTGGTAAAGGACTGGGTTATATTGATGCGCATCTGCTTGCATCCTGTTTTCTGGATAATAAGTTAATCTTTACAAGAGATAAACATTTAGAGCAGATAGCTAAAGAATTTAATATCATATATGAATGCTAATTTGTCACTCCAGCCAACCTGTGATAAATCGGGGAGAGCTGTTTGATGAATTTGAGATTTTTTGAGTATAAAGATGTTTTTCAATGGCTTAATAGAGTTTCAAAAGGATAATTTTATGTAAGAGATTTGGATATTAGTATTAGTAAAAAGAGGTTTTATTCAAGAATCAGAAATATTTTTTAATGAGTTAAGTGCAGAAAATAGAAAAACTGAATTATTAAATAATTTTAATCCTGATTATGACGAAATAGATATCTTTAGGAGAGAAATAAAGTAATATTTAACCGATGGAATTCCCCGATGCTTACATCGGTGTAGCTCAATTATCAGAATAGAACCTTAGGTGATTTTTTACAATTTAATAGGATTTATAAAAAAATATATTTTTCTTAATCTTTATTTCTCCGTCGAAATAAATCTTGATTCTAAAAAAGTGTAATTGTAAGTTTATCCGCTTTTTTAACTGTATTTATAAGAGAAGAAATGTTTAAAACTTATTATCCGAAATTAGATGAAATAAAGCACGATTGGTATGTAGTTGATGCCAATGGAAAAGTGCTTGGGCGATTAGCCAGTCAGATAGCCTCTATCTTGCGAGGTAAGCATAAGCCCTATTACACACCTCACATGGATACCGGAGATTTTATTATAGTAGTTAATGCTGAAAAGGTCAGGCTTACAGGTAAGAAGAGAGAGATGAAAACATATTTTTCCCATTCCGGTTATTTAGGTAGTGGTAAAAACCTGGAATTTAAAGATGTAATTCAAAAACATCCTGAGCGGGTACTTGAGCATGCTGTAAAAGGTATGCTTCCTCACAATACGCTTGGCAGGAAACTTTTTAAAAAATTGAAGGTTTATAGCGGTCCTGAGCATCCTCATTCAGCTCAACAACCAAAACCTTTAGAATTAGAAGGGTAATTGGAGAATGCCAAAATTAGAGTATATATCTCTTGGTAGACGAAAAAGAGCCGTTGCACGTCTGAGAATGCATACGGGTGATGGGAAAATTACTGTTAATAAGCGTACATTTGATGACTACTTCGGTCGTGAATCATTGAAACAAATTATTATGCAGCCCATTGAACTATGTGAATTACAAGGTCAATTAGATATTAAAATAAATGTTAGAGGCGGCGGACTGGCTGGTCAAGCTGGTGCTATAAAGTTAGCTGTTGCTCATGCATTAGAAAAATACAATTCTGATTTCAGGAAGAAGTTGAAATCTGCTGGCTTTTTAACCAGAGACGCTCGGGTAAAAGAGAGAAAGAAGTACGGTCTAGCTGGTGCTCGCAAAGCTTACCAGTTCTCCAAACGTTAATTAAGAGAAAGATTGACTATATGACTAATGTAACTTTTGATATGCTCTGGAAATCAGGTGCCCATTTTGGTCACTTAACAAGAAAGTGGAATCCCAAGATGAAGGATTTCATTTTCATGCATAAAAGCGGTATACATATTATTGATTTGAACAAAACAGTTGATTGCCTTGATGAAGCTTCTCGTTTTATTAGAGAAACTGTCCGCAAAGGTGGAGATGTTCTTTTTGTTGGTACTAAAAAACAGGCAAAAGATATTGTTCAAAAAGAAGCTGATAGATGCGGTATGTTTTATGTTGTAGAGCGTTGGCTTGGTGGGACTTTAACCAACTTTTCCACTATCAAAAGAAGCATCAGACGTCTTCAATATCTGGAGAAAGAAAAGTCTATTGGATATGGTGATGATCTCAATAAAAAAGAAAAATTATCACTCGATAGAGAAAGGACAAAACTTGCTGATTTACATCGCGGAATTAAGGACATGAAAACACTTCCTGAAGCGTTAATTATTGTGGATATAACAAATGATACTATAGCACTTCAAGAAGCAATTAGACTTGATATTCCTGTAGTGGCTATTCTCGATACGAATGCAGACCCTACGCTCGTGGATTATCCCATTCCTGCCAATGATGATTCTATTCAAGCAATACAGCTTATTGTTGGTGAATTAGCAAATGCAATTTTGGAAGCAAAAAGTTCAAGATTTGTTGACGTACCTACCGAAGAAGCAAAAAGTTAATATAGTAGAGAGGTAGCTTTATGAATATTTCTGCAAGCCAGGTTAAAGCATTAAGAGATCGAACCGGAATCGGTATAATGGATTGTAAATTTGCTTTGGTTGAAGCTGAAGGAGATTTGGATCTAGCCGTTGATATTTTGCGGAAAAAAGGGATTGCAAAGGCTGAGAAAAAATTACATAGAGCTGCTGATGAAGGTATTATTTGGTCATATATTCATCCTGGCAGCAAGCTTGGTGTTCTTGTTGAAGTAAAATGTGAAACTGATTTTGTGGCAAAGAATGATGATTTTATTACATTTGTGAAAGATGTTGCTATGCATATTGCAGCTACAGGTCCAGTTTCTATTAAACGTGAAGAGATAGATGAAAAAATATTAGAAAAAGAAAAAGAGATATATAGAGAGCAGGCTAAAGGTCAAAACAAGCCTGAAAATATTATTGATAGAATAGTTGAAGGTAAATTAGATAAGTTCTATCAGGAAAATTGCCTTCTTGAACAACAATTTGTAAAAGACCCACAGATTACTATAAGAGAATACCTTACGGCAACTATTGCGAGAATTGGTGAAAATATTAGTATATCTCGTTTTATACGTTTTCAATTAGGCGAGAATAATAAAGATAATTCCTAATTCAAATTTTAATTATCTAAATATAATCAATGTCTGAAGCCTATTATAAACGTGTTCTACTGAAATTTTCGGGAGAGACGCTTGCGGGTGAAAAGCGTTTTTTTATAGATCCTTCTGTATTGGATCAACTTTGTGAAGAGATATGTTCGGCTAAAAGTCTTGGTATTGAGATTGGTATTGTTATAGGTGGCGGGAATATTTTTCGTGGTTTGAGTGCCAGTCAGCAGGGAATGGATCGTGTCAAGGCTGATTATATGGGGATGTTGGCAACTGTTATTAATGCCCTTGCAATTCAAGATGCTTTGGAACGAAAAGATTTAAAAGTACGGGTTATGTCTGCTATTGGAATGATTGAAGTCGCAGAGCCGATGATTGTTAGAAAAGCAAATGCTTATCTTGAAAATGGTGAAATTGTTATTTTTTGTGCCGGAACTGGCAGACCGTTTTTTAGTACAGATACAGGGGCAGCACTAAGAGCAGCTGAAATAAAAGCTGATGCAATTTTAAAAGCGACAAAAGTTGATGGTGTATATGATAAGGACCCTGAAAAAAATCCGGATGCTAGATTTTTTAATACACTTGATTACCAGACTGCAATTGAGAAGCAGTTGAAAGTAATGGATTTAACAGCCATTACATTATGCCAGGATAATGAAATACCAATTATTGTTTATAATATGAAGAAGTCCGGTAATTTAAAACGGATTCTTATGGGAGAGCGAATTGGCACGATTATATCAAGGAGAGGGAAATGAAAAATGATATTTTAAAAGATGCTGAGGATCGGATGAGAAAAAGTGTTCAGAATTCTCAGCATGAGCTGAATGTGATTCGTGCCGGTAGAGCAAATCCTGCTCTCCTTGATGTTATTAAAGTAGACTATTATGGTTCACTGGTTCCTTTAAAACAGGTTGCAAATGTAGTTGCCCCTGATTCTCGTTTCTTGGTTGTTCAGGTTTTTGACAGGAACGCTGTATCTGCGACTGAAAAAGCGATTAGGAAATCAGATATTGGCTTGAATCCCCAAGTTGATGGTAATTTAATCAGGCTCCCTATTCCGCCACTAAATGAAGAGAGAAGAAAAGAGTTGGTTAAATATGTACACAAATTGGCAGAAGAAGGACGTGTGTCTGTTAGGAATGTGAGAAGAGATTCCAATGAAATGTTGAAGGAATTAGAGAAAAGCCACGATATTTCTGAAGATGAACTACACAAAGCTTTGGATGAAATTCAACAATTTACCGATAGTAATATAAAAGAGGTTGATGGTCTTCTTAAAAGGAAAGAAAGAGAAATTATGGAAGAATGACAGCTATTATTTCTGATAGAGTTATCAAAAAGCCTCGAAATACTCGGGGTTTTTTATTATTTGTAAACTTAGTCGAGAGGAGGATATCAGCACTTAGCGTATCCACACGCTGGGCATGTAACACAACCGCTTTCATGATAGACTGTTGAGCCACATTCGGGACAGGTTGTTATTGATTTCTTATTATTGATATAAAGTCTTTTCTCGGAGGTGGAAATTTCTTGTACGGATTGTTGAGCAATTGATGTATCATAAAGTGAAAAATGAGGTTGAGAGCTCTGTGACTTCTTTTTACCTTCGCGTTCATCGAGATACCACTCAATTGCCTTTGCTATAGCATCAGGAGTAGATAGGATCTGAGTTCCATTTTCCCAGATGGGGCTTGGGCCGCCTATACCTTTAAGTTGTTTAATAACATCCTGGACATCTATCCCTGACCTGAGAGCGAGAGATATAAGCCGGCTGATAGCTTCGGATTCAACTTGAGCCTGGCTTCCAGCTTTTCCAATATTAGTGAAAACCTCACAGAGACCATAATCGTCTTCATTGATTGTTACATAAAGTGTACCGAGTCCGGTTCGGATTCGCTTTGTAACTCCTTTTGTGTTTTGTGGTCTTATGCGTGGGTGGATTGTTTGATCGAACTGAATAAATTGATGAGAAGACGGTTTACCTTTTTTGCCTATATATAGTACCTGTTCATCCCGGCTTCCATCGCGATAGATAGTAATACCTTTACAGCCAGCTTCGTATGCTAACCAGTAAGCGTCAATTACATCCTGTATAGTAGAGGATTTGGGAAAATTACATGTTTTTGAAACCGCAGCATCCACCCATTTTTGGAAAGACGCCTGCATACGTACATGCCATTCAGGAGAAATGTCATGAGCTGTTACAAAAATTTTTTTAATATTTTCCGGAATTTCTTCCATATCTTGAACAGAGCCTTTAGATTTGACTTTTTCAATTAATTCTTCGCTATAAATACCTGCCTCCCTACAGGCTTCTTCAAAGTATTGATTAACATATAGTAACTCAGTTCCATCCATTACATGTTTGGTAAAGACTAAAGAGAAGATAGGTTCAATACCACTTGAACAATCTGAGATCATTGATATAGTACCAGTTGGTGCAATTGTTATAAATGTTGAGTTACGTAGTTTTGGACCATCGGGAGAATATATACTTTCATTCCATACAGGGAAAGTACCTCTGCTTGTACTAAGTTTTATACTGGCTTCTTTAGCACGATTGTATATAAACTTCATAATTTCATCAGCCAGTTTTAAAGCTTCATCGGAATTGTATGGTATTCTTAATTTGAAAAGTACATCGGCGAATCCCATTACTCCGAGACCGATTTTCCGACTTTGCTTTACCATCTTGTCGATTTTTCTCAGAGGATATTTATTCACATCAATCACGTTATCGAGGAAATGAATAGAGGTATCAATAATACCTTTTAATCTTTCATAATCAAATTTGCCGTCAGTGATAAAATTAGCCAGATTAATGGAACCCAGGTTGCATGCCTCATTAGAAAGGAGGGGTTGTTCACCACATGGATTCGTAGCTTCAATATCGCCTAATTTTGGTGTAGGGTTAAATTCATTTAATTTGTCTATAAAAATAATTCCCGGATCACCATTAGACCATGCATTTTTTGCAATAAGCTTGAAAACGTCGGCGGCATTCAAAGTACCTGTAATAGAGCCGTCCAGCGGGTTAATTAGTTCATAATGTTCACGTTTTCTTACTTTTTCCATAAACTGGTCTGTTAGAGCAACCGAGATATTAAAGTTTGTCAATTCGGTGCTATCCAGTTTGCAATTGATGAAGTCTAATATATCCGGATGATCAACGCGTAGAATTCCCATATTTGCACCCCGACGAGTACCGCCCTGTTTAACTGCCTCAGTTGCTGCGTTATATACTTTAATAAATGAGATCGGTCCACTTGCAACTCCACTTGTAGTTTTTACAATGCTGCTTTTAGGACGTATATTGCTAAATGAGAATCCTGTACCTCCCCCACTTTTATGTATAAGAGCTGTGTCTTTAAGTGTTTGAAAAATCGATTCCATTGAGTCTTCAACAGGTAATACAAAGCATGCGGAAAGCTGTCCAAGTTCACGTCCGGCATTCATCAGAGTAGGTGAATTAGGCATAAAATCTTTTCGAGACATTATCTCATAGAACTTTTTAGCAGTTTTTTGGATATTGATTTTACTTGTATAGGATGAATCGGCTTCGGCTATTGCATTTGCAACGCGTTTTAATAGCTGTTCAGGAGTTTCGATAACATTTCCGTTTTTATCGCGTCTTAGGTACCGTTTATTTAGAACTTCGAGTGCGTTAATAGAAAAAGTTGTGCTTGGTTCTGTGTCTTTTACAAAGGTTAAAGAGGGGATCTGATCCTTGTTAATATTAATTCCGGGTTCTTGTTTTCGGTTCTCAAAATTTATCTGAATCGGCTCAGACATCCACTCCTCCAAATTAGAAAGTTTCGGGTAAATACTTTGGTGTATTCTCTTAAAATTAGCTGTGTGGAATTTAACAAAACGATACTTGGATGTCAAGAAAATATACAATATTTTGTGCTTTACGAAGAGACCGTCACAAATTGTAGTTGAATTCAAATTATTAAAGTGTAAACTAAAATATGTTTAAATATCGAAATTCTAATCCATTCAGTTTTGTTAAAATGGTCTTAAAAACATTTTGATAAAAGTCTGATTCTATTAAATTATTTCAAGTTTTTTGAATGCGGGTGTTGTTCAATGGTAGAACACCAGCTTCCCAAGCTGGATACGGGAGTTCGATTCTCCTCACCCGCTCAAAATCATTTTTTCATTAAAGATTAAAATTTTTATATCGTTCAGTAAGAAGAGCTTTTAAAATATTGAGCTGTACCCTATAGAGTAACTGACGTTGTTTCTATAGGGCAACTTTATTAATCAATATTGGGTATTAGCAGGATAAATGTTAAAGAAAGTAAAATAAATATTTCTTTGTATTTGATTGACAATTAA
>DAOUYY010000228.1 GCA_030665885.1 Fidelibacterota bacterium | reverse complement strand
TATAATAAAGGAGATACGCGCGATTGTGCATCCCAAACCAATCGCAGTGAAAATCTCACCTAATGTGGGTGACCCTGCAGGATTGGCAATGAGACTGGAAAAGGCAGGTGCTGATGCTATCACGGCTATTAATACTGTGATGGCGAGACCCGTAGACCAAAGGCTTGATAACCATATCTTGGGTAATCCAACAGGCTATGGCGGTAAATCCGGTAAGGATCTGACGGTTGGTGGTAAGGAGATTGTTTTTAATCTATACCAGGAGTTGAAAATACCAATAATCGCCGTTGGCGGTATATTTACTGCTAAGGACGTGATAGACTATGCGAAGAACGGTGCGAGCATGTTTCAGGTGGGTAGTGCGCTAGTAAGTGAAGATCTCGAGATTTTTTCGTCGATAAAAAAGGAATTGAAGGAGTATCTAACCGTTAATGGATACAAGAACATTGGTGAAATGGTGGGTGAGGCGCATAGGCGATAATAGTGCTGCATTGAAATTGTATCTATGTGGTGTAGCGGCGGTTTTACAGGTTATTTAGCTTCGCATACAGTGCCAAATTCCCGATAACGGGATCAGAATATACGAACTTTTGCGATGGCAAAATGTCCCGAAGGGCAATGGCGTAGCCAGCAGCGTATATTCTGTGTTATGTGAAGTTGACAAAGAAGGCATTTGAAATCAATACCTTCTTTTGTAAATTTTATCATGATGATCAAAATCCTCAAATTTCACGATCTCTTTGGCTATATCAATTTTAAAAGTTAAGACAAATGACTTTTGAATATGCACTCTCCTGAATTCTTTCATATCATGTCTCAATTCTTTGTATCGTTCAGGATACAGGATAATCTCCGCAATCTTCTTATCTATAATGTCGTAGAGTTTTATGTTTTTATTTTTGATCTTTTTCAGTTTTCTTGTTAACTCTTCGCTGTAGAGGTCAAGATATGCCATTCTGTTATTTTTCTAATTCCTTCTCAAATTCTTCTCTCGTAAGGAATTTTCCTTTGTCAATCCTTTTTAGTTTCTCCGTGTACTCTGGTCTGACCTCATGGAGTTCACTGTTTATTTCATCCAATTCCTCCTCTATACGGATTATCCTATCCTTTAAAAAGGATACATCATCTGCGATTTTTTCCAGTAATTGTGTTTCCGCCATTTATCTTTATATTACCTTTTATTTAAATCGTGATTTGATGTATTCGTTCATCTCACTTAGTCCTAGCTCTTGAGAAGTATTACCACTTCTAACATAGAATTTTTCAATTTTTTGTCCGTTATTATCGAGTATGTCTAAATATAATGCTTTATTGCCTTTTGACATATTTATTGCACAAATTTCAGTTTCGCCAATAACTAAAAAAGTAATACTGACTCCAGTTGTAGCAAATACTTTGCCAAAAGTTTTATTGAGTAAATTTCTAAGATGCAGTTCAAATTCATCTTTCCCGCCGTTTAATGAGCTATAATCATGATCTAATCCTAAAATTTTCCCCTCATCTTCAACACCGATTATCAATGTTCCACCTTCGCCATTACTAAAAGCAGAAATTGATTTCAAAATTACAATTTCAAGTTTTTTATCAATTTGTTCCGTTTTATAATTCCACCTTAAAGATGATTTAAATTCCAGTTCATCGCTTTCACCTTCGGCAATTAATTCTTCTATGGGTATTTGAGTTTCCACTTCTTCAGTAGTTGTAATTTTATCTAAAAAATTATTTAACTCTTTTGCTAACATTTTTCTTCTAATTTCAAGGAATTGTTCAAAATTTTCTAGTTTCCATAATTTTTCTTCTTCTGGAACGATTTGCAGTTTTAATGCGGAAGGGAATTTTTGCTTTACATCTTTTAAATAATTTTCAGCAAGTTTATTGCTTTTTTTTCGGTTCGCTATTTGAGTTAAAATTGCCCGATTAGTTATCTCTTGAGCCAAAGCATATTTATGTCGATTGTTTCTGTTGTAACCATTCTCTTTTAGTATGGAATAGGGAAAAATATGATCCCATTCGAGAGAGTATTTTTTGCCCATATTCTTACGAATGCCGTTTCCGGTTGTAAAACAAATCGCATTTTTGCTCTTAAAACACCACCTCATTAAACTGAAAAGAGCATTTCGAATATCAACGCCAATAAATTCATCAGGGGAAATGTCTAGAGGTCTTTCAAGTTTAATGTTGTACAACAACTCGTCAAAAGGATTTTCAGACCTAACAACTATCCCAATATCCTTATCAAGTTTTTGAGGTAACTGGCTAATATATCTTTGTCTGATTTGAGAATAATAAAACCATTTAATTACTTTTTTTATGTTGACTTCTGTTAAAGAAGAAATTCCTTTATTGTAAACATAGACAACAATTGGAACAAGTGCATATACAGAGTTTATTTCATCTGAATGATCAACGTAAGCCTGCGATCGAAGTACATTAACAACATAATCAATGACTTCTTCATCCAATTTTTTCCACGCTTCTTTTAATTTTTTATCATTACTTTTATCGTGAAGTTTAGTCTTGTCTGAGCCGATGTGGTGTAAAACTCCAAGAAGGCAGTAAATAATAAAATCTAGCTTAAAGACGAAACCATCATCTTTAAGTTGTTCAAGTTTCTTTTTAAAAATTTCTCTAGCCTGTGGCCAATATCCTGAAATTTGAGCAAGAGCTAATTCTGCTTCCGTCAAATTTACTCCGCTTGAATTCACAATATAAAAAATGTCGATAGCTTCTTTCCGGCTTGCTTTAATTGGGATTGATTGTTCTACAAATTCAATGTCAGGAATATTTTCAACAGCACGAAAATTATCAGAAAGTATATCTTCTTCCTCTCGAGAAATTTCAATGCCTTTGTCTTGAATTGCCCGAATTAAGTCCCTCTCTCGAGTTTTTCGTTGGAAAATGTCAGTTATGTTTACCCATTGCGGGTCGGATTGCATTAGGGTTGGCTTGTAGTACTGAAGTTCAAGTGTTCCTATGTTTACATATAATCCACGTGGATCCTTCAAAATTTCCGATTCTTTGTAGTAAGGAGGTATTTTATCTTTTATCAAGAGATATAAGGTTGTTATTCTCTGCTGACCATCAAGAATAATCTTAACCGCACCCTGTCGTGGATCATATCTCCATTTTCCTTTTAGCTCTGGTGGACTGTTAGTTTCCCAAGTCAACATCGTTCCAGTGGGATATTTGCGAATCAATGAAGCGATAAGGTCTTTGGCGTTTTCACGTTTCCAAACGTATTCTCTCTGGAACGCAGGAACGAATAGCTGATTTTCGTCTACTTTATCGAGTATCTGATTAATTTTCATAGGGTTTTACCTTAATAATTATTTTAAAGTTATTTGTATTCTTATCATTATTTAAGTTCTCTATAAATAACTTGGGACCAGTTTTTACTAGGGCACGATATTCCTTCTCAGACGATTCGTAATAAAGCTTAATAAAAGCACATCCCGCTTAGTCATACATGCCAAAACGAAAAGTGATTGTTGAAGTAGATATCCACGATGATAAAGTCAGCAGCATCGAAGATCTCAAACGGGATATTCTTCACCAGTGTTACAGAATTTTCGATTAGATTTTTTGTGTCCCAAATCTATACTGGTTCCAATATTTTTCGGAATGCCTATATTTCTGTCCTTTCTCCCTTTCGCTCCACGAACCTAAATCAAACCGCTCTGGACATCTAAGTCCTCACTTCTCTATCACCATCTCTTCAACAGCAATCCCGAAATGCCTCGCCGTTTCCGTTACATGAACCAAAACCTCATCTCCTTCCTTCAAATCGACCACGGAAATCGGCTTAGTTTTGCCCATTAACTTTATCGTTTCCG
>DAOUYY010000052.1 GCA_030665885.1 Fidelibacterota bacterium | reverse complement strand
ATAGATAATTCCAGGAATATTCCTAATTTTACCGGTTTAACCTATCACAACCCATATTATCATTATATACAGTATATTAAGAGGTGTTTATTCTTGCTAATGACCCCGCAATTGGTTAGCATAACACAGTAATATTTAAAGGTAATTAGAAAGTTTTAGCGACGCAAACTTATGATGAATCCAATAAGGCTCAATTTATTACCGATACAGGTTTGACTCCCGCTAATACTCCTGATGTAAAAGAATTACCCAAAATTCAGGAACGTTTGGAAGAGTCCTGGATGAAACCTGAAAAGTCGTGTACGATGGGCCACTCTCATTACGATTTGTTCTTGTCGAGAGACCATTTTTCTGTGACAGGGTGGGTTTAGCCCGCCCGATTGCCGATTTTTCATTGACGACCGATGGATTGTACTCGTCGATTCCTACTTTGTACATGCTATTTGATAGTTTTTACAACTCAATATATGATAAATCACTATATAATATTTACAAATATTTAGTGCAATTGTAAGAATTAAAATGAAATTTGTTAAGGGCCAGGGGAATATTTTTGAGATTTATCAACCGTGAAAACCATCTTAGATTCACATGAGAATGATATATCTCTTGAGGGACCGAGTTCAGGACTGAGTCAAATGAACTACCCCGATGCAAATTCTTCTGATTATAGTTATTTTAGGTAGCTTTATTAGGTAATGTTAGTTCTGCTAAAAAGTTGAAAAAAGCAACAGTTAAAAATAAAGATCTCGTAAATCTTGTTGACAATCTTAAGAATGAAGAAGTAGATTTTATTATCGCAAGAAGGGTTAGTGCTGGGTCCTGGGATGAAAGCTATGAAATGACTTCTTATAAATATTTTATGAATAATTAAACCTGACTGTCCAGTGAGAGAGCACGGGGATTTGTTTTTAACTTAAATATATTGTATCTTGATACACAAATTTGGAGGAAGAAATGAGTAAAAAAATAAGAGACATAATACTTGTAACTTTTTCCGCTGTTTTTGTATTTAGTATCTTTTTGTATATTTCATGTGGAGATTTAACTGGGCCTGAGAAAAAGGAAACAGCAACTATTACTGGATATGTAATAGATAATAGTGGGAAGTCAATTGGCGGTGCAAGTATTGTAGTTACCAATGAAGGTTATTCAGCGAGTACAACAAGTAATGACACTGGATATTTTGAGTTAAATGTTAAAGTAGAACCTGATACTATGATTACTTTGGAAATAGATATAAATAAATATGGATATGAAAAGGGAACTATACCTGTTTATGTTACAGGGGGCGGAGATTATCAACTAGGCGAAATTTTGTTAAAGATTGATTATTATGCACCGATACCTGAACAAGAGCGGATAGAAATATCGGGAATAATATATGATAGTAATACAAATGAGCCAATTAGTAAAGTCGTTGTACTGACTGACTTTTCAAGTAGATGGACAACGAGTGATTCAGCAGGCTATTTTAGTCTGGGGCTAAAAATTGTAGAACCAGTTAGGGAGATTAATTTTACCTTCAATAAGGATGGTTATGTTTCTGCTACAAAGACAAAATATTGGATATCACCGTCAGATAGTGAAGGGATAAATCTAGGTGAAATTAGGTTAACTCCTGCTACTGGGGAAGTTTGTAAAGAGGACGATACTCATAAACCTTCTTCGATTGCATTCATATCTGCTACGCATAAAGAGATAAATGTTAAAGAAGTTGGTGGTATAGAACAATCTATTTTAACTTTTGAAGTTCGTGATTCTTCTGGTACTCCTCTAGATATTGATACTACAGTTATTGTTTCTATTCTTCATGGCCCTGGTGGAGGGGAAACAATATCTAATAGGTTTCTCAGAACCAATAGTCAGGGGCAAGTAGAAGCAAGACTTATTAGTGGAATAAAAGCAGGAGTTGTTCAAATTCTTGCAACCATTCCTACTGAAAGTGGTGAAATAAAATCCATACCAGTAATAATTGTAATCCATTCGGGCTTACCTGATGAGACTCATTTTTCTATTGCAGCCGAATATTTAAATATTCCTGGACTTGTTAAATTTGGTGTTACTGATAATATTACTGCATATGTTGGTGATAAATACGGTAATTACGTTAAAGATGGAACAGCTGTATATTTTACAACCTCAGGAGGGATGATTTATGGGGCTGGATTTACTCAAGGTGGTGAAGCCACAGCTACACTTAAATCGTGTGAGCCTTTGCCTGAAGATGGCTTTGTAACTGTAACTGCAAAAACTGCCGATAGGACTACTGATACCGTCAACGATTCAATTGTAACACATTGTACAGTTTTATTTTCTGGCGCGCCAATGATCAGAAATATTCATCCCCAAGATTTTTATATAATAAAAAGTTATGATCCGAATTTGCATCCCTCTTCTGCATACGATTCAAGTAGGGCTACTATATATTTCGAAGTTGAAGATGAGAATGGTAATCCTCTTGTACAGGGAACAAAACTGAGTATTACTCCTAACCCTGATGCAGTCTCAATAAGTACTAATTTCCCTACTGATGGTTTACCTGATACCCAAGATACAACATATACCAATTTTAAGATGATTATTGTAGGTAAGAAATTGGAAGACATTTTGAGCGAAGAAGAATATACCGGATCAGTAACTATTAGTATTTCAGTGTCTGGTCCCAATGGAATGGTTTCGGCGAATATTGTTGGCTTTATTCAGGCAGAATAATAGTAAACAGATGCTTTTCATTAGTTTGGCTGATTTTCTACACTTTTTCTATAACTGTCTTATTATAGGTGGAATAGCCACTCCTATTGCATTAAAGATCTTTCCCATAATGCAGCGCACCGATATCATGGTCGATCTCATTGAGCACGAGAACATCCGGATTGATTTTTCTGAGGATCTCTGCGGCAGCTCTCAGTTGGTCGTTCTGGCCAATTCCACTCGCATCGACGTCAGTCAGTTTTTTTATTGACATCTCCCAAATGTTAAACAGCGCAAAGCGCACCAGATCCTTCGATGTGGTCTTTTCCGCAGCACATCCACTGACTAACAAAACGACAACCAATAGAACAAAGACACTAGAAATTAATACCGAAAACGCTTTACAGACCATTGTTCTCCTTTTTCAATACATGATGCATCCCACATTATATGCTATAAGCGATAGTAAAGAGTTACTATAGATTCATTACAACACAATCTTTGCTGTTACCACAAGCATTTCGAGAATATTCATGATACTTATTTGTGTCCCTGCATACTAATGCAACTCCTTGTGCACCTAACATATGCTTGAGCAGCTACGCTAAAACCTTTTAGTTAAAGAGTCATTTTATCAATGCTGATTCTATATTTGCATACTTATATATCCAGTTTCCTGAGATATGTATCCAATATACCCTGTTTTTTATATGAAATGTAGCCAGTTTTTAATGCAATGTTTTCCGGGTTTATCGGATGACTTTTATCATAGCAGGTGCATGCAATTAGTACCCGCCTGCGTCGGGCAGGCAATCCCTGCTTGTTCCATCGGGAACTCCCCTGGCACACTCTGACGCCGAATTAAAGATTTTCGGCTATCGTTATTTTATTTATATGGCGTCAGGTGCGAAGCAGATTCGTTAGACCATTTTTATTTAAAAATTTTCAAAATTATTTTTTTAAATCCCTCCAGATGCTGTTGCTATCACATATGCACAAAAAAAAGATGGAAACAAAAAACTTATTCAATTAATTACACATTTTGTATAATATTCAGTATATCTTTGCCGGAGAAGGCAGACGACTGGTTGCCGAATAAATACTGCCAACTTCAATCTTTCCAACAAACAGTACTAATAGTTTACTTCCTCCAGAATAACGGTGTAAAAAGAACCAGTACTGTGAACAGTTCAAGTCGGCCTGCCATCATGGCAAAACTGAGGGTCCATTTAATATAATCCGGATAGAAAGCATAATTTAGAGCCGGTCCTATCCTGCCAAATCCAGGGCCGATATTACCCAGAGTAGCCAGGGCAGATGAGAAAGAAGTAAGTATATCATTCCCACCTGAAGCCACTACAAGGGATACGGCAAGTAACAGCAAGATATACAGAAAAAAGAATCCGGAAACCGAATACATGATATTTTTTTTTACTGTATTTCCATCGATTTTTATATTGAAGATGGCCCTGGGATGAAGAAGGTATTTCATTTCATTGATACCCAGTTTGAAAAGGGTTAAAATCCTGATGACTTTTATCCCACCCCCGGTAGAACCTGAACAGCCGCCGATAAACATCAAAGTAAAAAGAGTCACCCTGGCCAGCAGCGGCCATTCTGCAAAATTATCGGTGGAAAAACCTGTCGTAGTCAGTACGGAGGCTGCCTGGAAACCGGCGTACTGGATGCTCCTGCATAGCGAAGAAAAGACATTTCTATACAGGCTGAAGGTAATTATAACAGTGGCTATAAAGAATATACTCAGATAGACCTTCACCTCTGTATTCCTCAGTATGTCTTTCAATTTTCCGGTGACCAGCTTGAAATAGAGTATAAAATTTACTCCTGCCAATATCATAAAGAGCGTGATTACACAATGGATGAAAGGGGAACTGTAATGTCCTACACTTTTCGCTTTCGGTGAGAAACCACCTGTAGCCATTGTGCCGAAGGTATGTGTACTTGCTTCAAAAAGGTTCATTCCCCCTATCATTAAAAGAATGATCTCAAGAAGAGTAAGCCCCACGTAAATGCCCCACAAAATCTTAGCCATTTCCGTAATTCGGGGTGTTATCTTATCAACCGTAGGACCGGGAGACTCTGCTTTTAAAAGATGAGTACCGCCGATACCAAGAAACTGGAAGATTGCAACTATAAGCACAACTATCCCCATTCCTCCAAGCCAGTGGGTAAGCGAACGCCAGAAGAGGATGGGCTTCGGCAGAGATTCAATGTCTGTCAGTATGGAAGCTCCTGTTGTTGTAAAACCGGACATGGATTCGAAAAAAGCATCCGTTAAACTCGGAATGTAACCGGAGATATAGAAAGGGAGGGATCCCAAAAATGCTGCCAGTACCCAGCTCAATGTAACCAGAAGAAATCCATCTCTTGTAGAAAAATATTGTTTCTCATCTTCTCTTGTAAGCCAAAGCATGCTTATTCCGTAAATGAGAATAATAACGATGGGTATCATGAAGCTTTTCAGCAGGTGCAAATCTCTGTAATAAAAAGCCATACCCGCAGGAATCAGCATGAAGACAGCGATAATCATAAGAAGGATAGAGAGTGTTTTCAGAACTTGCCGAATATTCATTATGGAACTGCCACCATGCTTTCAATTTTCCCGACAAATTCTTTCTGTGCTATGATAATAACGTGATCACCATCCTTTATGACCAGGTCACCATGTGGGATAATAGACCGCCCTTCCCTGGCAACAGAAATAATAAGTGCATGGGCAGGGAAATTGAGATCCTTGATCTTCCTTCCTGTCAGTTGGTTCTTTCTTTCCAGGGAAAGTTCCATCACTTCCACATCTCCGCCCGAGATACTGTGGATGCTCTTGATATTACCTTTTCTGATGAACCTCAGAATGGGATTAGTAATACTGTCCCTAAGGCTTACTACAGCATCAATCCCAAGCTTGTAAGCCATATTCATGTAGTTCTTCTGGTTTACCATGCTGATAGCCCTCTCGATACCAACTCTCTTGGCGTAAAGGGCGACAAGGATGTTCAGTTCATCGTTCTTCGTAGTGGTGACGATAAGATCATACTCAGACAGTCCTTCTTCCTTAAATACAGACTCATCGGAAATATCAGAGTTAATTACAAGAGCCTCAGGGAAAAGGCTGGAAAGCTCCTTGCATTTTTCATAGTCCTCTTCTATTATTTTTAAGCTTTTGATTTTGGTGATTTTTTTCCGTCTTTTGAAGAAATAATCCAGGAAGCGGTTATTCATCCGCGCATCTCTCTTCCGACCCCGAATAAGTTGCTTTGCTATATAAATACCTATCTTACTACCTCCTACAAGCACCACATCCTTTATAACAATCGGAGGTCTTCCTATCATATGAAAGACTCTTTCTAATTTCTCCTTTGTGGCAAGGAGATAAAGGTTATCCTCCTCATGGATAACCGTATCGCCTGAAGGGATAACGAAACGATCTGATTTCTCAATGCCCGCTATCAAAAAATCCATCTGTATCTTTCTGCTGGCATCTCTGACAGTCATATTCTTAAGGAAGGATTCCGGGGAGACAACCACGTTCCTCATCTGGATATCGCCCTGTTCGAAAAGTATTATGTCACTACCGGCTCCACTCTCTATTGTATCAATTATCTTTTTAGCGGCTTCGATTTCAGGATTGACGATAAAATCGATTCCAAAAAAGGACTTGTCCATTATCTTTGTAGTGAAATAATCGATATTCCTGATCCCGGCGATTCTGTAAGATATATTGAATTCTTTGTCTACAAGACCGCAGGCAATAATATTCACTTCATCTGAGCCTGTCACAGAGATGAAAAAATCGGCTTTGTTAACACCGGCACTTTTGAGGGTATCCGGATTGTTTCCCAGCCCATTGACGACCTTGCAATCCAATTGCCGTGAAACGTAGTCTGCCTTTTCCGGGTTTTTTTCTATAAGTATTACATCCTTATTTTCTATTACAAGCCGTTTAGCCAGCTCAAAACCAACTTCTCCAGCTCCAACGATTACTATTTTCATAGACAGGCACCCCTGATTAGTTTTTTGCTCATAGATTCATGAGTCGTATTAAAAAAGGTTATTTTGAATTTTAAGAGTACAATATATAGTGTAAACCAAAATGATATATCCAAAATATTGAGCATTGTTTCTATATTTTCTGCTTTTTTAAGTAGACTCATTCATTATATACTCATTTATCCCGAAATAAAGATTTTATATTATGCGATATATTGTATTTCTTCATATGATTTTGGACTCGACATGTTAAAATATAAGAGAGACTTTTTACATTCGCAAAGAGTATTAAGCCTTAACACCCAGGATAGACCATATCCTGTGGTCATTTGATCAAAATCAAAATCTGGCTTGCCTCGAAGAGATGCCCTTTGCACACTATGATCCCGATGAATCGGGACGAGCAGGTGCGATTGGTTAGAAATCCATTATAAAAATTTTCGATCCTTCTTCGAGGGATACCCCAAATTTTCAAATAGCCAAATAGACGAATTGAATTACTACCACCGCACTTCACCTGGGAAAATGTTGATTTTGTAAATAAACAAATCTTATTAAAAGGAAAGGGGAAAAAGATCCGATATGTCCCAATGAATGATACACTACGTGTAATTTTACAGCAAATCCAAAAAGAAAATGTAGAGATATCTTTTCAATTCAAGCCTGATTATGTAACTCACAAATTAGGATATTACTTGGAAAAAGCAGAGATTCAAGGGGCTAACTGTCATTCATTAAGAAAAACTTTTGGTTGCATTCTATTGCAAAACAATATTGCCGATCTTTACACAGTATCGAAATTATTAGGACATTCATCAATAAAAACCACAGAACGTTATTACGTTGACCTGATAGATGAAAATTATAGAGATTCTGTCAATGGATTAGATGCATTGATCTGATAACTTTGAAAAGAGGAAAGAGAAAGCACCTATCAAATAGGTGCTTTTTTTTATATCTATTTTTTTTACCAACCCTCTAAACGTAGGGGGTCACTCGACAGATAAAAAAAATGTGCCATAAATGTGCCATTTTTTTGTCTATTCCTGTCCATTCCTGTCATATTGGATACATTTCCAACACCTGATTTTGGATATAAAACATTGGCGATTGTATATATTTCTCTGTTGAAAAATTGCACTCAATCTCACCATTTTCACGATGAGAAACATAATAAAAAACCCGACGTTTGCCTGGCGATCTATGTTTGGTGAGCGCAGCAGGGATCGAACCTGCGACCCACGGCTTAAAAGGCCGTTGCTCTACCGACTGAGCTATGCGCCCTCAAAAAGCAGCGGAAATTAGTGAGCCAGCTAATTTTATCCAAGAATAAAATGTCGTTAGAATCGGTAGAATATTTGAACTTTAAAGGAGTATTTTAAATAGTTGTTTGAGATATTATTTTTATAAAAATTAAGTGAAATTGTCAAAATTATTTTTTATATTTGTTAGTAGTGAGTTCGATTTTTGATATTCAGAAGTATATTTCGGAACTTTCTAAAAGTGATGTTGTTAAATTTTTGTATTTGGTTTTTGATTAATTTGATTTCTACGAGGGGGATGACCCAGCTTAGAGGGGTTAGTAGTTATGCTATTGATCTGTCCAACCTTCTTCCTTCCTTGGGATCTCCTCCCAAATAAGGGCGTCCTCCTCTTTTTTTATTTATCAAACACAAAATATATTCTTAAATAAGTGATACTATATTTCTATAGATGTGTTTCAATATATATGTCTTTGAAGTTGAATATCTATAGAATTAAAATGATAATCTGGAATTCATTTGTGCGTTTTGTTTGAAGACAAATTACTTTTGACAAATTAAAAATAAAGAATATTGAAATTGTAACAGGGTAGTAAAAATGTTAAAACATTCTAATCTCATCGAAAAGTGCTTGGAAAGTAAAAGTATTTTCACCGGTAAATTATTGCATGTTTTATGCGATAAAGTTGTTCTGCCTAATGGCAGAGAATCAACTCGTGAATATATTAAACATCCAGGGGCTTCCGTAGTTATACCATATTTGAATGACAAACGAGTGCTTTTAATACGTCAATTCCGATATCCTGTAAATAGAGTAATGATTGAATTACCAGCAGGCAAAATTGACCCTGACGAAAGCCCTGAAAATACAATCAAAAGGGAACTTGAGGAAGAAACCGGTTATACTTCAGATAACATAATAAATTTATGTGCAATTCACACCAGTGTTGGTTACAGTGACGAATTACTTCATTTATTTTGGGCTTATGATCTGAAGGCGTGTGTTAAAAAACCGGATTATGATGAAAATATAGAATTGCTTCCTATGAATATTAATGATGCTATGGAGATGATTTATTCAGGGGAAATAACAGATGCAAAAAGTATTATTGGATTATTTTGGGCAGATAAGATCATTAATAACAGGCAATTCAGCAAACGAGTTTTAAAATAACTCCCCTAGTCTTTTGTCCCAACGAGGCATGTCTTATCAAAAGAGATTTCTATCCCAACGGTCACATGCCGGAGGCATCCCTTTGGGAGAGGACTTCTCCCGAAGGGATCCTTTCGGATACGAAGGATATCTTTGAGATGTGGAAAAGATGTCTTTCTATTGGAATCTTCGATAAACAAAAATTTATATTTTCAAAATAGATATAATTAATTGAAATACTTAACTTTAGACACTTTAGTTCACTTTAGTCACTTTAGACATAGTAAAACCTCTATCATAATCTTTAAGAATAGGTTTATCCGTGATAATATGATTGAATCTATTGTGTACACTTTCCGCAAACATATAATCCAAATGAGCGTTACTTGATGGTGAAAATCCCATCACTTCCTTCCATACATCAGGACTTTCCATGCAGAAATATATAAATGGTGGGTTTTCGATATTTATTAGTTTTTGATATACTAAATGATACATCGGAATTCTAACTGGTCTGGCATATCGGAGTTTCCCATCCATTCCCTCTATCATTTCTCCATATACTAAATTAGATTCTGGATATCGTTCTATGATCTTATCTTTCATTGAGGCAGGGAATCTTAATGATCCCAGGCTGATCCAGGCTATTCTTGATGTGTCAATTGATGAATATAGATCATTAACAAGTTCGCAATATAGGTTTTCCCAATTGGGACAGCAAATTATTGGATCAAAATGAAATCCGAGCAGAAAGCCGGCTTTTTCTGCCTTTGAAGCTGCAGAAAGTCTCGACTTTAGGGATGCAGCCAAATGCTCTTCCCGTTTAATGATCTCTGTTGGATTTAAAGACCATGATAAAACTGTATGTTCATTGTGTGGAATGGAAAGCAAAGACTCTATTTCGACAGTTTTTGTCTTTAATTCAAAAAGAGCATTTGGGATATCATAGAAAAAACGGATAGCCCTCTTTGCAAAAAGCCTTGAACCCGGGAGAGCGAGACTATCAGCAAGTTCACCTGTTCCTATACGATTAAACCTCTTTGGATTGGACTTCAGTTTTTTCTTTAGTTCCTCGAAAACAGAGTCAAAATCTGTATAAATAATTGTTGCAGGTTGATTTAAGTAGAACTGGAGTATGCAATAAGTGCAGTTTAACGGACAGTTTTGTGTCTGGTTTATAACTTGATAACGGCAGCATAGATAACTTTCAGCTGTTCCGGGGCAATCTTTTATTATCTGACCTTTACTGTGCGTAAGAAACAATATCTTTTTTGGATCTTCACCTTTTATTTCTTTTGCAAGATTATATTCATCCGGTATTACAAAATGTAAACTGCCAGGATGCTGTTTTAAGATTTCTTTTGTGGTGAGATCATTAGAAGCCGATTCAGATATATATATTTTATTAATGTATTTTTTCACGTAAATATTTATCTGTTTTATTAATTTGCTTCACTCAAGAATCGCATTACAATTTGTAGCATTGTATTTGTCTTAAATATACAAGTAAACGAGTCTGCTAATTGTTAACTAATTCTTTGTGATTTAGGGTATGTATAGCTAAAACATTCTATCCCAGGGCGGTAGTTTGATCGGTTTTTGTTTCAATATTTTTAACACTTTTTCGGGTAAAAATTGTTTGTGAATCACAATACGGAACATATATTCGTCAAACCAATCATCTGTCATTGTAAATAAACCGTTATTTCCGGCATCTTCTCCCCAGGTGTTTTCCAATAGCCATTTGGTTGGCTTACCGCTTGCCGAAGTATCGATTCCAATCAAAGCCATGCCGTGAGTCGAACCACTTTCAAAACTTAAAATACGTTCCTTCTTGTTCATTTCGAAAGATACACCAAAAACCGATTCATAGTCATACATATCTAAGAACAGAAAGCCCTTCTCTTTGTTCAATTGCTTTCCTACGTCACATGAAAAATACATTGCTTCGTCTGCCAGAATGGATGTTTTAGCGTATTGCTTTAAATCGGCAACAGGCAAATTAATAAATGTCCAATTAGGGCTGTCAAACCTGTTTCTGTCATATTCAATTTCATAAAGTTTATAATATTCCTTTGAGGCATCATCCATTAACATCACATAATCGTTTAAGTCAACTTGAATAACCTCTTTATAAAATGATATTGGTGTATATACTTTGCCAACAATTAAACTGTCGTTTTTGTCTATATAACGCCATGTAAATGATTTTGGTGGTGTTCCCAGACTGATTACCAGCATACGGTAGATATCAGCCAGCATGTCAATTTTCTTTTTCCGTAATATTTTGACGCTTTTTCTATTTTCATGCAATTTTCGGAGTTTTAGTCCATCTTCACGCAATTTTCGGCGGATTAAGCGACGCATCATTGATGTATTGTCACTATTAAATGATTCGGGCATAATTTCAACGGGAACCACTCCATACTTTTCAACCAGGCTCGGCATCATATTCCAGACACCGCCATCACTTACTGGGTGTTTGAATAACCACTCCACTTTGCGATCGTCTATTGGTTTATTGCATGTCTGAATAATTGCTTCAAGAAAAAGATTCGCTTTTTCTAATTGATCCCAGAAAAACAGGTAATTCTGTGAAAATTCAAAATCCTTTAGATCATATTTCTCAATCACTTTCGGTCTAAGAACGTTAAGCGCTGTAAAAAGCCAGCATCTGCCCGATGATTCTTGATTGGTAATACCCGGTGTTTTTATTCGATGAGCAAAATGATGGTCAATTTTTCCAACCAATTCGCGGTTGAGCGCTAACTGCTTAATATCATTGGACGACACTGCATTCTGCATTGCCTTTGTGTATTGATTCATCTTGACTGATGCTTCAATTTTTTTTAATATGTTATCTGAAATAGCCCCGGATTTGTTCATTTGTCCAAAGACAATGTTAAAAAGAAATAAACTTAATGATAGAGTAATTGCAATAAATTTTTTTAGTTGATACATATTAGTTCCTTCTTTCATAAAAAATTTAATATAGGAATTTCCCCCGGCTAGTCTCGTTGTAGTTCATTATAATCAAGCATAATCTTCACTTTTAAACAATTTGTATTCCGGTTCTGAGAATTTCATTTGCAAAAGGATTGGAAGAATTAAAATCTGTTTCATCAAAAGGATGTGGCTCAATTCGAGTATCGAATTTGCTACCTAATTTCATTAATTGAACCTGCATATTAAAAGTATCTGGTAAATTACTCATTATTATTGCTAAATCAATATCACTATCTTCATGAAAGCTTCTTTTTGAATAAGAACCAAAAATATATGCTTTCTGGATACTA
>DAOUYY010000141.1 GCA_030665885.1 Fidelibacterota bacterium | reverse complement strand
TGTATGTTAGCGTTATTAAGTAGGGATATCCCAGACCTTCCGGCATGAAAAGAAGGGCATAATCAAGCTGAAATCGCTTTACTTTTAAACCAAATCCAAGAGAACTTCTATTAATAGAACCGATATGCTCAAATCCCCCGCGGATAAATAGAATTTTCTTTATCCCGATTTCTGCTCCAACCTGTGCTCTTGATTCACCTGTCGTTAGATTTGATCCCAGATTCAATCCCACTGATGCATTTAAGGGACCTTCAACAAATATCTCAGGTCTTACAATACCAATTTGAAAAATGAGCGGCAGAGTCGTTTTTTCTTCATACAGGGCACTCATAAATCCTAAATTCTGTATTAATAGCGAAATGTCGAGTGAACTCGGCGCATTCCATTGAACACCAACATCCAGAGCAGCTCCACGTCCACACTCCGTATACAGCGACTCGTATAAATACTTAATTGTCCCACCTAATTCCAATTTATTAAAAATACTATGAGAATATCCCAAAGCTGCTGTAAGATACTGCGCTTCAATTGTATTAAGAGGGTCATTAGAAGGTTTATCCCTTACTTCAATGCCGGGAATTCTGACAAAATTCAAACCACAAGCAAAAGCACCTCTTTTAGAAGGAAGGGACAACGCTATAACCTCTCCACTAACATCAGCAAACCAAACGTTGTGTGAAAATGTAAAATATGGGTGATCTGTTTTAATCCCTACCGGATTCTCAAATAATGAACTCGGGGCACCACTCATTTGGGAAAATACAGTCATTGTAGCAGCTGATCTTGCAGACGAAGGTATTTTTAAAAAAGCCATCCCGGAATTTCCCGTATCAGCATATATAATACCACTGCACAAAATAATAAAAATAAATATAAGAAATTGCCCGCGAATAATGCGAACCCTACGAAATATCTTTAATATTCTATTCATATTACTACTCAGTTCTCTAATTGACATTCGTTGCTCTTTCAATGATTATTTTGCTTCCGCTATAACAAATGATTCCTACAATTTTTTTAGCATGTTTTAGCATCTCCCATAGATGGACTCCTTTGGAGCATTAGCGGTTTCTGTATTTAAAATTTGAACTCCCATGAAAAAGCATGAGTTACTCCCTCTCCGACCAAACCAAAAATTGCACAATAATCGAGGTGCGTATCCAGATTTCCAAGAAGTCCGTAAACAAGACCAGCGCCTAAAGTTGGAGAGGTGCTATTCATTCCCACTCGAATATAAGCTAATTCCTTATAAAAATATTCAGCGCCAAAGTGAGCTCTATAATCCTCTTTATCAGATACTTCAACATCACCGGCGATAAGAAGATTATCACTCTGTTTTACCGCAATGCCCACTTTTATAATCTGAGGAAACATCTCTGTATAATTACTACCCTTCTCCTCAAAAAAATCCTGAGTATTCCATGTATAACTTGAGCTAATATCTTTAAACTGTAATCCAATAACAATCAGGTCTATAGGTTTAAATAATAATCCAACATCAAAGCCAAGACCTTTGCCTTTTACGTCAAGAAGAGAGTGACTAAAAATTTTAAAACTTAAACCTATGGAAAATTTCCTGTGAAAAGAGTTAGCGAATGACAAAACGATGACATCTTCACCTGTTTCATATACCTCATCAGGTTCACCAGTAAATGTCCTCCCTTGAATATCGGAAACACCGGCATGCATCCATGCAACAGACACACCCGCTGTTGGCTTAATTGGTAATGCAAAGCCCACATAATGAAATTCACGATCCAGACTCAGGAAATAATATGTTAATGAAAGATGACGTCCTGAAAGATATGGTAGTGCAGCTGGATTGTAATAAGAAGCAAAACCGTTATTTGAACAGGCAACTCCTGTATTTCCCATACCAAGCGCACGAGCACCCAATCCCATTCGTATAAATGACCCCGCATGCCCCGCATTAGACCCGACTTTGGAATAAGCATTAAAAGAGATCAGAAGAGTTGATATTATTATGATAAATATTTTTTTCATATTAACTTATTTTATCAATATAAGCTTTGTCCAATATGATTTCTCTATTTGGTTTTCTTTCCTGGTGATTTTACAGAAATATGTCCCGTTTGCTACGAGTTTGCCTCCATTACTTCTGCCATTCCAGACCTCATTATAATCACCTGAAGTACTTATTAGATGTTTGTCTCCTTCGTAAACTAGTTCCATTGCAAAATTATAAACTTCGAGATTTACGTAAGCGGGTATATTGTTTGAGTTTAAATGGTGCTTAACTCTCACGTGTCCATCACCGTGCAGTATATTATGGTGTGTTGGTGAAAAAGGATTGGGATAGGCATAAATTGCCAGTTGATTAGGTAGTTCCGTAGAAAGCGAAGCACGATATATTTCCCAATCTGTACTATCAATATGAGTTTTTGCCAATCCATCAGCTGTTCCAATCCACAAATATGGACCACCTTTCTCGCTAGTATCTACATAGGCAGAATAAACGTCGTGTGAGAAAATAAATTCGTTCTTCTGTTTATCTTCTGCAGGATTGAAAAGAGCCCAATTTTCACCATCAAGTGATTTGAATAAACCACTTTCTGTACACACATAAACAATAGAGTTATGAAAGGCAAAATTGTAAACTCGTTCACCAACTAAAGTTGTTGACCAGGTAAGTCCACAATCTGTAGTTTTACTCACAGCGCGATACTCTCCAGCACCTTCAGCAGAAAGAGTTGCTGCCCATATAGTCTCTTTTCCATTCCAGACCTGTCTTGCCAATGCTACAATAAAATTACCTGAAATCGCAGAGTTTTGTGCAGTATATTTTCTCCACCTTATGCAACTATCGGACTCTACTATTCCAAGATTAATCCCACCTGCAGTTCCTACCCATACTTTATCATCGTATGCTAATACACTAAAACCTTTATGGTTGTGATTTCCCTCCTGTGGGTCCCTGGGGTTAATCTCGTAGGTAATTGGTTCACCGCACTCGATTACATCCTCGTCATCTGAGGGAAGAGGAATCCTCTCCCAGGTAGCACCAAAATCTGAACTTCTTCTTACCCCCCCTGACCAACTTGCTATATACACATATTTAGATGTAACTGATATATCCCACGTGGTATTCTGTACTGGAGTAGTTATTGGAAGAAAACGAACAGTATCACCATCCCAAATCTCAAATGAGGCGCTGCTACTATCAACCGGCTGTGGTATGTATGTCCAGGTCCTGCCGGAGTCCTTTGAAACTGATAATCCACCCCCTGTTTGATATTCGCCTACTACAGTGGTAGAATCAAAAACAGCTGCTACCCAGATGATAGAATCCAGAACAGTAATTGCTGATATGCCACCTCTTGCCATACTATCCGTATCATTATAATAACTGACGAATGTTTCTCCAAAATCCATAGTTTTACTTAGTCCGCCGCCTGTTGCAAACCAGAGTATAGAATCTCCCTGTGCAACTATCTTAGTTACTCCATTGCTTGCTAAACCGGTATAGGTATTATCAGGTTCATCAAGATTAGGTTTGGATAGAAAAAATGCCTGCCCCATCCCAAACGAAACAGCCAGTAAAATCGATAATATTATTAATAATAATTTCTTCATGGCTTAATTGAAAACGGTTGGTCGCTCAAGTCGTATCTTGACGATTCCTGTTTATCAGAAACTCTTATTTTGCAAAAATTTGAACTAACAGATGGTATTATCCAATCATAAGACCCTTTTGAGGCTGAAACATTATCGGCAATATTCTCAAATGATGGTGATGATCCATTAGAATTCATTGTATACTCTAACTTTAACTTACTTATATATGCACTTTCCCATTCAATAGTAAGTGTATCTCCATAACGAAAAGTTTCAGTGAGATTTGGGTATACAATTGTGACACCGGGATTACTTACCGGGACTGTAATTGTATCACTCAATGCTCCACAATAATCTTTTGCAACAAAGTAAAATGTGAATAGCCCCTGAAGTTTACTTTCCGTATTTGTTGGTTGTTCAACAGTAAATATTCCATCATCTTCGTGTTCATCTCCTAATTTTCCATCATCACGCATTTGAAATGTTGGATCTGCGTTAATATTTCCGTCAGACAAACGCACTGAATATGTAATTGCTACAATATCATCCAATCCGTCAATATCAGAAGCCCTAATTCTAAATACAAGTGTATCACCTCTTTCAAAGCTGTTAGGTGCTTCTAGTAAATAGATAACTGGAGGACTGTTTTGTTTTACCTCTTCCGTTTCCGATACAATATCACTGGTATTTCCCGCAGAATCAAAAGCTTGAACAGTTACACGATAAAAGCCTTCATTATCAGCTATCATAGAAGAATCAACAAGATAGGAATAAACATCATCTCTCTTTATTATATCCTCTGGAGGTCCATCATCGCTAAGATTACCATAAAGAAACAGATCTTCCGTTATTGCAGATGCTGAATCTTTATGATAAAGGTAAAAAGATACAGAATCAATATCTCCCCATCCCTGTGGGTCTATAATTTTTGACGAAATAAAGAGTGACTTTGCCATCTGTGAATAATCTAAATTGATATCCTCAATGACTGGATCCGTTTCATCAGGCTCTTCAACACCATTATTAAAGCAAGAAAAAGACAAGGTCATAAAAATAATAAGTATCAAAGAGAAAAAATATTTCTTTACTCTGATAGAATAAAAATCGATCTTTACTGTTAAAATTTTTCTACTTATCTCTTTATCCATATTCTTAATAACATCCATTATTTAGCATCACATCGAATTATTAAATTACATTCTTATCAGTATTACATTTGTGAAATTCGTGTGTCGTAGACATCCGGTTGAGAATCCGGCTACTGACGGACAACTGACGGATAATTCGTGGACTACTTTCATATAAATATTCTCCATTCTATCTCACCACTAATGCTACCCATTCACTTTTAAACATCTCATTAATTATCCTGCGTTTGTACTTTACGACTTCTTTTTCAAAATCACCGTACTCGTTTATTAAAATACCTGAAAAAATAATCAGTGATTCCGAACCACTCTTAATAACAGAAGATAACAGTCTTAAATCTGTTTTTCTCTCAATATTGCTAACAATAAGATCATAATGATAATCGTTTATTTCTGTCACATCACCGATATTGAGATTATAACCACCTTCAATTCCATTTAATTTAATATGTTCCAAATAATTCTCTTCAATCTCCGGATCATTGTCCCAACTGTCAACATTTGCTGCTCCCATTTTCAAAGCAGCTATGGTTAAAATACCACTCCCACAGCCCGCATCAAGAATACTCATTCCCTCTTTAACTATTTGTTCCGTTAAAATTAGCGCCATTTGAGTTGTCGCGTGTGTCCCTGTACCAAATGCCATACCCGGTTTTATCAGGATCTCTATATCGAAGTTACCATTCAACTTTTTTAAAGCAATTTTATCACGTTTATTGGTGTACTTACGGATAATGATTCTTTCACCTAATTTTATCGGCTTAAAATGTTTCTGCCAATTCAGATGCCAGTTTTCCCATTCAACAACACACTCTTCAATAGAATACTTTCCATTTCCAAACTTAGTAAAGTAATTTTTTACTGCAAACAGAGTATTTTTTCGATCTTCGTATGGAAAATACACCTCTAAAAAGTTATCACCCTCTGTTATTCCAACGCAACCCAAATCCACTAAGAAACCAAGGAATAGGTCTAAGTCGTATTTCCCCTTTGGAATAGAAACTTTTTGCCATCTTTGTTTTATCAAGCTATAAGTCATATATCAATTTAGTGTCAACCACAATAAATTGCGGTGTTGCCCTAACTTATTTGTTAAAAAACTTGTATTCATTCACAGTTACTTTAATATTCATCTGCGGTTATTAGCATCCATTAGCGGTTATATTCTTGGTAAACATAATCCAGAAGCACCTGCCCAACAACTTCAAGACTTCTGGGACTGCATTTGTCAGGGGTATCTTGCAAAGTATGCCAATAATTTGTGAAACGATTTGGATAATGAAAATCTATAATATCTATTGACGGAATATCCGCAAATTTAATTAGCGGTATATGATCGTCGTAAATTTCTTCACCAATGCGGTGTTCAAATTCCGAATATCCATGACGATCCGCAATTTTCCATAAGGTCTCCACGAGTTTCGGATGGCTTCTATACGAACTTCTTTCAACAGGGATAGCAAGTTCCGCATCTCCAATCATATCAATTATAATTGCTTCTGCCGGCTTCGGAATTGGAAGATTTTTTGCAAAATATTCCGAGCCCATACAATAATATTCAAGGTCTCCGGGAAAACCGTAATCTTCACCATCAAAAAAAACCAGGCTCACTGCTCTATCAGGCTTTTTTTCTGCAAGATGTTCCGCCAGATGCATCAAAACAGCAATCCCACTTGCACCATCATTAGCACCTAGTATCGGCATGCCTCTATTTCGGGGATTGGGATCATGCTCTGCTCTTGGTCTTGTATCCCAATGTGCAGCTATAATTAATCCGTTCCCTTTTTCCATTGAAAAATTGGCAATAATATTTGTCATCTTAAAATTTATCTCATCTGGTTTTATATACCATTCAAAATCCTGTTGGATTACTGTATCAGCCAGCGGTGTTAAAAATGCAATAAACATCTCTTTTGCAGCAGTATGACCAGGTGAACCGGGATTGCGAACTCCAAGATCACACTGTTGTTCTAAATATTTAAAAGCAATTTCACCATCAAACT
>DAOUYY010000126.1 GCA_030665885.1 Fidelibacterota bacterium | reverse complement strand
CTTCGCTTCCTGTTATCCATTTTTAATTTCTTCTAAAGTAGCGGTTCTTAGCATATTGTTCTCATATTTTCTCTGGTTGAATTTATCTCTCTATAAAAGCAAATGCAAGGTATGGATTGTTGTAACATGTCATTTAATTATAGACCAACAATGGATCAATGGATTTATTGTCTGCTTTCCGTCAGGCATAGGTATAGAAAATAAAATAATTCAAAAACCCGTTTAGCCCTACGGGCACGTCAGGGACTTCTCTTTGAGAGAAACGGGTTTGGTTCTATTTTCCAAAATCACCAAACTGTATTTGACTTTTACAAAAACAGATGTTATAATTTATTATGTAAAAATATTAACGAGGAGAGATTAAAATGAAAAGAACAATTCTCTTAATGCTTTTGACCCTTTCTATTTTTTGCTATGCTCAAGAAAGTATGATAGCTGATATAACAGAATCAGTCGAGACAGAATTCGGTACTTATATTCCCTATTTAGTTGAAATTGAACCGGATGTCGCTCAATATGAAATTGAATCCGATTTCATTAACGTGGTAAACTTTACCGATTTCAACTTTACAGAAGCACAAAAGGCAAAACTTATGCAAAATCATTTTGTGGTTGTTCCCGGTAGAGATTCAGGTCCATCTGGCTATAAGGAAATCTACGACATTTATAATGAAGCCAGAGAAAACGACGTTCCGCAGTTCATTACTACTGATGCTGTTTTGCATACTTACCACAAACTTTATGATAAAATTCTAATGACTGTGGAAGAAGATTTCTTCATACAGTTCTTGATACATATTGACAGTCTATTACTTGAAGAATCTTTGAATTATTTCAATAATTCTTCTGAGGACTTTGCTAAAGAATGCTTCAAAAAAGTAGTTGCATACTTTTCAGTTCCAATGAAAATTCTTGACGAGTATTTTGTCATTCCGGATTCAGTCACCGATATTGTGAATCAGGAACTTAGTTTGATTGATGCACATGAGGGTTATGTCTCTTCTCCCCTTTTCAATGCTTATGATGAAGATTACAGCCAGTACAAACCGAGAGGACATTATACAAAAACAGAAGAATTGAAGAAATATTTTAAGGCAATGATGTGGCACGGAAGACAAACATTTACTCTATTCGATACATGGTATTATGGCAGCTCTCCACGTCCTGATCTTACAGGTGCTGCGCTTGCTCTGATTCACCTTATGGAAAATATACAACCGAAAGGAACGGTTTGGACTTATTGGAATAATATTTACATCCCGACTGTATTCTTCGTAGGTAAAGCTGATGACCTGCTTCCACAGGATTATTTAACGTTTGCAAAACAGTATTTCGGTGCGGACTTTAATGAACAATATATTGAAAATATTTTAATTGAAACTACAATCCTTGATTTCATAACTCAGGCAAATGAGTATTTCCCTGAACCACTAATCACAACCAATACTCCAAAAGGTATGCGCTTTATGGGTCAGCGATTTATTCCTGATTCTTATATGCTGGATCAACTTGTATTTCCATTTGTTCCTGATAGATTAATGCCAAAATCGCTTGATGTCCTTGCTGTAATGAATTCAGATGAAGCCTATAATCTATTGGATGAGATGGGTGAAACTAATTACGTAGGATATATACAGCAATTAGCATATTTAAAAGATCTATACGAAAACTATCCTGACGAGCAGTGGGCAGAAAATCTTTATTGGAACTGGCTTTATTGCTTGATGCCGCTGCTCTTTGAAAAAGACGAGGGCTTCCCTCCTTTTATGCAAAATCTTGCATGGCTTAGAAAGGATATTAATACCACTCTGGGATCATGGACTGAGTTAAGACATGATACCATTTTATACGCTAAGCAAAGTTGTACAGAATATACCGGGCTTCCAACATTTAATAATATTATTCAGGGCTATGTTGAATCCAATCCCTATCTTTTTGCTCGTCTTGCTTCATTATCAAAATTAATGCGTGAAGGATTGCTTGGATTGTCAATACTAAATGAAAAAATGGAAGGAAAATTAGCAAAATTAGAAGAATTGTTATTAACTCTGAAATCAATCTCTGAAAAGGAGTTAACAGGCGGAAATATCACAATGGATGAATATAGCGTAATATGCAATTTCGGTCAATCTATAGAGGATTTAGTAAGCTTCGGTGAAGAATATGAATCAGGGAATGGTCCAAATCCATGGTCAGAAGACGAAATGCCTGTAATTGCAGATGTTCATACAGATTCAAATACCGGAACCTGTCTTGAAGAAGGAGTTGGTTATCCTTTCAGAATTTTTGTTATATGCCAGGTCGAAAGTGAATTAAAAGTCACTGTTGGCGGTATTTTTTCTTATTATGAATTTATACAGCCACTTTCAAACAGATTGACAGATGAAGAGTGGGCTGAAATGCTTGCTTCTGAAACTACTCCAAATCTGCCTTACTGGACAGGAGAATTTATTGACACTACCAATTTCACAATAAATAGTGATCCAGACTATTATTACCTCAGTAAAGAAGGAGTTTTCAATTTCAACATTAGTTTCTCGGATACTAATCCGCAAATAGAAGAAAATGTTCTTTTAAACTTAACTTTCCTTTATTATGATTTAATTCCTGATAGCAGTATAACTGTGATTGTCGAAAATGAAGGTATTGAGCCATTTGAACTTGAAATAACGTCGATCGGGGACAATCAATACGAAAGCACATTTTCAACTACTGGAATGACAGAAGGAAAGATTTATATTACAATAAATTCCCCTTTTTGCACAAATTATAGAGAAAGTATTGTATTAGGTTCTAGCAGGGTTAAAAATAATGAAAACATCCTGCCATCGAAATTTGCTCTACACCAGAACTATCCAAATCCGTTTAACTCTTCTACACAAATACAATACGACCTACCAATAAGCGGCTTTGTTATACTTAATATTTACAACATTCTTGGCGGAGAAGTTTTACAAATTAAAAATGAATACGAAGAAGCTGGATATAAGACAATAACATGGAATGGAGTAAATAAATATGGAGAAGAAGTCCCAACAGGAGTCTATCTCTACCGTGTAGATTTTGGTGAATATAATGTGACAAAGAAAATGTTGTTGATCAAGTAAAATTTTTACTAATTTCCTATGTCTTTGAAATATACGAGGCGTTGACTACGAGTCCAAGTACTGGTTTGAGATCATAATGCCAGGGGGCGGTCAGGACTTGTCAATAATATTGACACTAATCCCATAATTTGGAGCGCCAATCTCATTGTAGCAGCGCCTCGTTTTTTTATTTACAAAAAAATATCCGCTCATTATTTACAAATTCCTTTAATCTAATAGTCCCACTTTAGTAACGTAAAACAAGAAACTTCAACATATTTTTATTTTGAGATTACAGCTTCCTTCTATATATTCAATTAGAAAGTGCCTAAAGTGAACTAAAGTGAAAAGTGACTAAAGTGAAACGTGAATTTTTAAACCGATGAACTCAGTGAAGGATTTGCTATGAAAATATTAGTAACCGGAGGAGCTGGTTATATTGGCAGTCATACTTGTTTGGAACTTCTGCAAATGGGATTTGAAGTAATCGTAGTTGATAACCTTAGCAACAGCAAGGAAGAATCTTTAAAAAGGGTTCAAGAACTTACAGGGAAAACTCTATCGTTTCATAAGGTTGATCTACTTGACAAGAAAGCTTTAAGTGGTGTTTTCGATAAATATTCTTTTGATGCTGTAGTCCATTTTGCCGGGCTTAAGGCAGTTGGCGAATCTGTAGCCATTCCACTCCGCTACTATCATAATAATGTCACAGGAACTATGATCCTTTGTGAAATTATGAATGAACATAATGTGAAAAACATAGTATTCAGTTCATCTGCAACTATTTACGGTGATCCTCGTAAAGTACCAATCACAGAGGATTTTCCTCTCTCTCCTACAAATCCTTACGGCTCTACAAAGTTGATGATTGAAACAATTCTAAAGGACCTCTATCATTCTGACAAAGACTGGAATGTCGCTTTATTACGCTATTTCAATCCGGTTGGTGCTCATTCGAGCGGCAGAATTGGTGAAGACCCAAATGGAATCCCCAATAATCTTATGCCCTACATTTCACAGGTTGCTGTCGGAAAACTCGATAAATTGTCAGTCTATGGAAATGATTATCCGACTCACGATGGTACAGGCATCCGAGATTACATCCATGTTGTTGACCTGGCACAAGGACATTTAGTGGCGCTTGACAAACTAAAAACTAATCCAGGCTTGATCATTTATAATCTTGGTACAGGACGCGGACACAGCGTTCTGGAAGTGATAGCTGCCTTTGAAAAAGCATCAGGTAAGAAGATACCTTATAAGATTGTGGGACGCCGTTCAGGGGATATTGCTACATGCTATACCGATCCTTCAAAAGCGCAAAAAGAATTAGGCTGGTCTGCTGAAAGAGATATTGATGATATATGTGCTGATACATGGAGATGGCAGTCTAATAATCCGAATGGCTACGAATAATTGGCAGAATACTTAAAATTTGAACCGTTTCTTATACTCATCCAAATACCTCTGTTTTTTACAACATTAAGACAAAACTTAATTGGATTTCTATCATTTTTGAGTCATCACTTTACAAAATTTTAAATACAACTACCTAAAAGGTACATTTTATGACAGATAAATACATCATAGCACATGACATGGGAACAAGCGCTGATAAGGCTGTTTTAATCACCGTTTATGGCAAAATAATAGATTCTTCAAAAAGGGATTATCCTTTGTACCATCCTCATCCCGGATTTGCAGAACAGGATCCCCTCGATTGGTGGAATGCTGTTCGTGATACGACCCGCTCGGTTCTGAAAAAGACAGGAGTTAAGGTTGAAGATATTGTAGGAATGACATTTTCATCTCAAATGCAAGGTCTTGTTCCAATTTCAAAAGAGGGTAAACCACTCATGCGAGCAATGACATGGCTGGATTCTCGAGCTGCCGAAATTATGCGTAGAAAAATATGGACTCCGCCGCGAATTGAAGGTTACAATATATTTCGCCTTTTGAAGTTTTTACGTATTACTGGGGGAGCTCCTGGTCATGCAGGAAAAGATATAATCGGGAAGATTTTATGGTTACAGGAGAATAAACCTGAAATATTTTTAAAAACATATAAATATCTCGGTGCGAAAGATTTTGTCACTTATAATCTTACAGGAAATATGGTAAAATCAACTGATCTGGCTGTTGTATGGTGGCTACTGGACACTCGACGAAACCGTAATAAATGGAGTCCTAAATTGTGCAAATTGGCTGAAATTAGCGTAGACCAATTACCTGAAGTGAGAGAGAGTGCAGCAATTATCGGTAATATAACAAAAGAAGCGGCAAAAGAAATGGGACTTCTTCCCGGGACACCTGTTATCAACGGAGCTGGAGATATCACTGCTGCTGCTTTAGGCTCAGGTGCTCTGGAAGACGGAAAACTACACATTAGAATAGGCACCAGCGGTGGAGTTGCGGGACATTTTATAAAACGCAAAATAAATATAATTACTTATTGTGGATGTATAGGAAGCGCCTATCCACAAAAATACTACCTGGGAATTGCGACTCAAGAAACTGCCGGGATCTGCCTTGAATGGCTAAAGAATAAAGTTCTTTATCACGAAGAACAGTTAAAAAAAGAGAGACATGTCAATAAAATTTATCAGGTGCTTGATCAATTAGCCGAAGAAGTAAAACCCGGTGCAGAAGGATTAATATTCACTCCGTGGATGTTTGGAGAACGATGTCCACTTAATGATAGCTATGTACGCGGGGGATTGTTTAATCTCGGCTTGAACCATTCACGTGAACATCTGACTCGTGCCGTTTTAGAAGGAATTGCATTTAACACCCGTTGGGCAATGGAAAGTCTAGAAAAACTTTATTCCAAAGTGACGGAACTGAATATAGTGGGCGGAGGAGCAAAAAGTGATACATGGTGCCAGATTATGGCGGATGTGATTAACAGAACCATTCATCGGGTTGATGATCCTCAACAAGCTTCTGCAAGAGGAGTGGCTTTACTTGCAAGTATGACTTTAGGATATATAAACGATTACCATGACATTTCAAATTATATCAAAATCAATAGAAGTTTTTATCCTAACCGTGATACGCGTAAACTGTATGATAAGCTTTTTCAAGAATTTAAAAACATTTATAAGCAAAACAGAAAATGGTACGCACGTATGAACAGCTAAGAAGAATATTTAAATTGAAAGATGAAAATGGATAATCCTTCTGAATATTGTAGCCCTGGGTGTGAATTTAAAGAGGAAATGATTGCCGTTTCCCATAATGTTTCTTTACGAGTCATCAAATTTACTCCTAAGAAGAAAAATAACAATCCCACTATTGTTTTTATACCCGGATGGATTTCAATGATATCAGGTTGGAAAAAGGCTCTTCTGGAAATGACTAAAGATTTCCCTGTATATTACGTCGAAACGAGAGAGAAAATATCATCTTGTACAAACGGGAAAGTTGAATATAGTGTAAAATCCTTCGGACAGGACATTGTATCCATAGCATCTCATTTTAATTTAAAGAGCCAAAACTACATTCTATTTGGAAGTTCTCTCGGGGCAACCGCCATTCTTGATTGCTGTCGCTTTCTTGAAAAGGCTCCTCTCTGTCTTATCCTTATTGCCCCTAATGCTGTTTTCCGTGTACCTAATTTTTGGATGGGAATTGTACGGATTTTTCCTCCGCGCTTGTACCTCATCTTTAAACCCGTTATTAAATGGTATTTAAAGAATTTCCGGTTGGATATTGAAAGTGACTATGCTCAATATAAAAAATATTGTAATGCCCTTGATACCGCTGATCCATGGAAGCTGAAAAAGGCTATGATTTCTTTGTCAAAATATGAAGTTTGGGATTTACTGGGAGAGATTGAGTTTCCAACTCTAATTGTTGGCGCATCTAAAGATGAAATACATGAACCAGAAAATATGAAAAAAATGGTATCTAAAATTAAATATAGTAGTTATCTGGATTTAGAAACAAACACCATAACTCATAGTGAAGTCGTAGTAAAGGAAATGAGGAAATATATTTCCAAATTGGGTAGAACTAAAAAGAATTAGGAATAAACAAAGTGAACGTATTTTATAAATATTTTATAAATTAACTCAAGTTTCGCACATGCTAAATATATGATATTATGATAAGTACAATTAGAACATGGAAAATTGGTATTAACTCCGAAGGAGTGGGATGATTATAGCAATGGGAATAAATAAACATTTTAACCCTGCAGGGGTGATATGTTATTGGTGTATTTGCATATTAATCAATTACATGTCACTCCTATCGGAGTTGGGGTTTGAGACCTC
>DAOUYY010000037.1 GCA_030665885.1 Fidelibacterota bacterium | reverse complement strand
GAGGTCTCAAACCCCAACTCCGATAGGAGTGACATGTAATTGATTAATATGCAAATACACCAATAACATATCACCCCTGCAGGGTTAAAATGTTTATTTATTCCCATTGCTATAATCATCCCACTCCTTCGGAGTTAATACTTATCATAATATCATATATTTAGCATGTGCGAAACTTGAGTTATACATAAATTAATTAATTACTATTGTGACTATTCTCACAACTATTTTCAATCACCGGTAGGAAACTTATTCTCTCCTTTTAAGTCGTCCAGATAGCTTTCATCAACCATTACTTCTCGCGCTTTACTTCCGGTAAATGGCCCAACTATCCCAGCTCTCTCAAGTTCATCAATTAACCTGGCAGCTCTAGAATATCCTATTCTAAGCCTCCTCTGTAATAAAGAGATCGAGCCTTGCTGATGAGTTACAACCAATCTTAATGCGTCAAAAAACAAAGTGTCTCTTTCCCCATTTCCTACCACACCGAAATCATCAACTGTCTCTTCCTGAACAGATGGTAATTCCATCTCTCCTGGATTTGGCTGTTTCCTTATATGAGCTAAAATTCTCTCTAACTCCTCTAACGAAATAAAGGCATTATGTAATCTTATCGGTTCCGGTCCCTGTGAAGTAGTAATCAGGAGGTCTCCTCGACCAAGAAGTTTCTCAGCACCATTGATATCAAGAATCGTCCGAGAATCAATTTTAGAGGCTACTTGAAAAGCAATTCTTGCTGGAAAATTCGCTTTAATCACACCGGTAATAACATTAACCGATGGTCTTTGTGTTGCAATAACAAGATGAATTCCAACTGATCTTGACATCTGAGCAAGCCTCGTTATTGGTTCTTCAACCTCCTTAGCTGATGTCATCATTAAATCCGCTAACTCATCAATCACTACAACTATATACGGCAAGAATTCTGTATCAAGTTTACCCGCAGTTATCTTTTTATTGTATTCGCTAATATTTCTTACAGCTGCACCAGCGAGAATTTCATAACGCCGCTCCATCTCCATTTCAACAGAACGTAATGCAACAATTGCATTATCAGCTCTGGTTATAATATATTCATCAAGGTCTTCACATGTAATTAAATGGTATCCTTCCAATTCCTTAAATACTGAGAGTTCAAGCTTTTTAGGATCAATTAATACAAACTTCACCTCATCCGGTTTTGCCTGATAAAGTATACTGGAAATTATAGTATTGATACAAACGCTTTTCCCTGAACCTGTTGCTCCGGCAATTAAAAGATGAGGCATCTTAGTCAGGTCAAAAGTATAGACATCACCTGAAGTTGTCTTACCCAAAGCAATAGTTATCTTGGAAGTAGAACTTCTAAACTGTTTAGAGCCGACGATACTCCGAAAATAAATAAGGGCAGGACGGCGGTTTGGAATCTCAATACCTACAACTGATTTTCCTGGTATCGGCGCAACAATCCTTATTCGCTTAGCCTGAAGTATCCGAGCTAAATCATCCGCTAAAGCAGCGATTTTGCTCACCCTGACACCGGAAGCAGGTTCCACTTCATATACTGTAATAATCGGTCCAGGTGACACATGAACAACTTTACCATCAACACCAAACGTCTCTAATGCATCTTCAAGAATTTGAGCATTTCCCAGCATTTCTTCTCTTGGGACCTGTTCTTTATAATCTGGATGAGAATCTAAAAGGTCTATGTCTGGTAGCTGATACTGCCTCTTTCGAAGGTCACTATCCTGTAATGCCTCTAAACCAGTTTCAGGTTCTAAAGTCTCTTTATCAATAGTAAAAGCTTGGTCTAATCTTCCTCCTTTTTGTTTCTCCGCCGGAATCGGATGCGGAGGTTCAATCGGTCTGTTTAGCTCTTCCAGAGGAATACCAATCTGGGTAAACTTTTTATCGACACCAATTCTCTTTTCAACGTCACCTTTTTTACCAATAGTAACTATATCTTCTAATCGACTCTCTTTAGATTTAGCGACTTTATTTTTAGACTCTTTGAATTTTTTCCCATAAACAAGTCGCTCAAAAGGACCATAAAAACTCCAGGAAAAATATCCTCTTATTGCAACAATAGCTATTACAGCAATTATTATCACCGTTCCATAAAAACCAAAAAAATCATCCAGGGTTTTTGCAAATATTCCACCTAAAAATCCACTATACCGAAAACCAATAGGGCTGATAATCTTTTGTTTTATAGCAGGTAATGCCAATGCAGTAGAAACTGTCACCGATAGAATGAGGACATAGATACTGAATCGCAGGAGTACTTTAAAATTTCTTTTCGCAAAAATCCACCAGCCCCACAGTATCACAAGTACTGGAATAACAAAAGAAACAGCCCCTAAGGTAAACTTTATCAAATAATGAGAAAAAAATACACCAATAATCCCCATCCAGTTATGAATCACAACATTTTTAGAAATAGTTGGTTCCTCAATAGGATTATATGAAATCAAACTAAGGAAAACTAAAATCCCCAGTGCAATTATTAACAATCCAGTTATTTCTCGGCGTTTTTCTTTCATGATACTTTTGAGTGAACAAAAGGAGGTTTTACAATTTTTGCTTTTAGAAATCTTCCCCGACTCTCAATTTCTAATTCAGTCCCGATTTTACTATGCTCTTTGGCGACATATCCCAATCCTATTCCCTTGTTAAGAGATGGAGATTGAGTTCCACTTGTTACAGTGCCTATTTCGTCGCCATCAGCAAACATTTTATACCCATGTCTCGGAATTCCTCTATCTACCATCTCAAAAGCGATAAGTCTTCTTGCAACACCTGTTTCTTTAATTTTCAAAAGAGGTTCTCTTCCGATAAAATCACCTTTATCAAATTTTGTAATCCAGCCCAGACCTGCTTCCAGAGGATTTTTTGTCTTATCAATATCATTACCATAAAGACAATACTTCATTTCAAGACGCAAGGTATCTCTTGCACCTAATCCAATTGGTTGAATATCAAATGGTTTACCCGCTTTAAAAATTTCATCCCAGAGATATTCACTGTCTGCGGCTTTATGATACAGCTCGAATCCCTTTTCTCCCGTATATCCGGTTCGGGAAATTACCATATCTATACCAGCAATTTTACCTTCAACAAAGTGATAAAAAGAAATATCATCAAGCTTTATATCCGTTAATGGCTGAAGAACTTCAAATGATTTTGGTCCCTGTACTGCTAATAATCCAGTTTCATCTGAGACATTTTCTATTTCTACTATTTGACCAAAAGGAAAGAACATCTCCATAATTGAATTTCCAAATATATCAGTAGTTTCACCTACTGGAATTTCTTTAAATAAAAATTTATTAACCCAATCAAAATCCTTATCCAGATTTGATGCATTCACAACCATCATATAGTGATCCTTGAACCTATATACAAGCAAATCATCGACAATACCACCATCCGGGTAACACATTGCTGAATATTGTACCTGACCAATAGCAAGTTTCGAAACGTCATTAATAGTTATAGTATTTAAAAACTTTTCAGATGATAAGCCCTTAACAATAAATTCACCCATATGAGTTACATCAAACACTCCAACAGTTTCTCTTACTCTTCTATGCTCTTCAATAATACCTGAATACTGAACAGGCATGAAAAATCCCGCAAAAGGAACAATCTTCGCTCCGAACTCAACATGTTTGTTGTAAAATGGCGTTTTCTTTACTTCATTCTCTTTTCTCATAATACTTCTATATGATATTCACTGTATATCGGATTGAGTGTATATTTACTTCGGTTTTATTGCACATACTTTTCAATTCATTACTAAAGTTTGCATAATATTTTGCACTTCAAATATACAAAATTTTACACATTTAATATACACCTTGTTATATGTTGGTCTTACTCTTGTTTCTAAATTTTTTTTATCACCTTTGAATTCCGAACAAGCCTGCCTGCCGCAGGCAGGGATTAACGATTTTTGATTTTAGAAGTAATGGTAGAATTATGAAGTTTTTCCCTTGTTTTCATTCTTCTGTGCTGTTTCTACACTCTTAATCCACTCTCGTTCCCAGGTTGGACCCATCCCCTCTCGTTCCCAAGTTGGACTTGGGAACGCAATTGTCCAAAAAACTATGTTTTGAATGTTGAAAAATATTCATCACTCCATCAAACTTTCTATCTCTATAACTCCTTTACCACAATAATAATTTCCAGCTGAACTATATTTCCAATCTTGCGGTTCCTTAACCAGACCTCTCTTAACAGGATTGTAGTGAATATAGTTCATTTTTTGTTCTGCCACATCAACAGTAGTGATTATTTGTGGATGCGCACCCTCTTGCCAAACCTGGTAATTGCTCTCTTTCTTATATTTCTTTTTATAAAATTTAAACTGGTTCAATAACCAGAGTTTATTGTCCCTTTTTACCTGTTCTATTATTTCTTTGGCTGTATGGCGTTTTATCGACCTGATCTTATCTGATAAATTCTCGCCTGAAATTAGTAAATGGAAATGGTTGTCCATTATTACGTAAGCAAATATTTTAATACCTTTATTTGTTCGGCAATATTCAAAAGAGTTAATGATGATTTGGAAATATTTTTCAGATGTAAATACAGGTATGAACTCTACGATTGTAGATGTTACGAAATAAAGACCTTTTTCTATACTAAATTTGTATCTGCTTCGCATTGGGTATCATCAGCTTTGTGAAGGATTGTAGTATTTCGAAATAAAATTTCTCAAACAATTGCGTTCCCAAGTCCAACTTGGGAACGAAGGAAAAACGAGAAAATCTTGGAACGAGAGAGGAACGAGAAAAATCAAACTTCGTTTATCCTTTCTAAAATCGTTAATCCCTGCCTGCGGCAGGCAGGCTTGTTCATTATTCAATTTTAATCACTGCTTTTCATTATATTTGACTTGGACATATCTCTTCCTTAGTACTACATTTTACCTAATGCAACTTTTATGAACTTTTCAATTGACGTCTCACTCCCAAGTTCCTTATACGCTTTTTTTACAGCATTTAAAGATTCACCACGCCGGTATCCTAAGGCGAGAAGTGCCCTTAAAGCTTCATCACCAATTTTAGACACAGCACCACCTGTAACCTCCTCAGGAAGTTCTTCATCCATTCCAACAAATTTTTCCCTTAGCTCAACAATTATTCTCTTAGCAGTTTTCATACCAATACCTGGAATCAAAGTAAGTGCTTTTACATCGCCGGATATTATACGGTTTTTAAACTGTGCAGGAGTAGCACCGGATAAAATTGTCAATGCCATTTTTGGCCCAATTCCCGATATGTTTATAAGCATCAAAAATAAGTCCTTCTCTTCTTTAGTAGCAAAGCCAAAAAGAGATTGTGTATCTTCACGGACGTGATAATATATTAATAGTTTAACCAATTTACTTTTCAGAGGTAGCACTTCGTAAGTTGATAACGGAATGTTGATTTGATAGCCAATGCCATTGACATCCAAAACTACTAAAGTAGGATCTTTATAATCGACTAATCCTTTAAGATATGCAAACATAACTAAATTCTTATATTAAATTGAGTGACATACTCATATTTTATTACAATTTGAAATCAACATGACACCATCTATTGAAAATATACAACATCGAAAACTAATTCTCCTTAAATTTCTCCTAATATACTTTTTTGTATTCTTCAGCATTCTTAAGGGTTAAAATCCTATTTTGATTTAAATGACACAACGCAGCTGCCAATGCATCTGAAGCATCTAAGGAAAGCGGCGCTTTTTCAAGGTTTAAAATACGGGTTATCATAAAACGAACCTGTTCTTTAGTCGCCGACCCATTTCCTGTTACTGAAGATTTTATCTTTTTAGGAGAATATTCATAAATATCAAGCCCAAAATTTGCTCCTGCAAGCAGTACCACTCCTCTTGCCTGCCCCAATTTCAATGCCGTTTTCATATTCTGGGCATAAATAGTTTCTTCAATTGCCATAATATCCGGATACCAAAGTTTCATAATATCACCTAAACTTTGATATATTTTCTGCAATCGTAAAGGAAAATCAAATCTCGAAGAGCTACTGATTGTACCTTTACTCAGGCAAGTTACTTTATTTGTAACTTTACTTATTATACCATAACCAGTGTGATTAATACCAGGATCTACTCCAATAACTCTAAGCTCGGAATCTGTCATCCACTTTCCTGTATTTTCAACAATATATCATCATCAATATCAAAATTTGCATAAATGTTTTGAATATCTTCATGCTCCTCAAGGGCATCCATAATTTTTAATATTTTGGGAGCGATATCTTCGTCTACTTTAACAGTATTTTTAGGAATCATAAAAATAGATGCTTCATGAATAGGTAAATTATTTTCCTCTAAAGCTCTTTTTACATCTTCAAATAACGACGGATCAGTACTTATCTCATAAAAATCCTCTTCAACATTTATATCCTCAGCACCAGCGTCAGTAGCAACAAGAAGAAGATCATCCTCTGTACAATTCTCTTTATTTATAGTGATAATTCCCTTCTTCTCGAATAGATAGGCAACACTTCCGCTGGTAGCTAGGCTCCCACCATGTTTTGTTAAAATATGACGTATATCTGACACAGTTCTATTTTTATTATCAGTTAGGGTATCCATCAATATTGCAACTCCACCAGGGCCATAAGCCTCATAGCCAATTTCTTCATACGAAACACCTTCCAATTCACCTGTACCTTTAGCAATAGCTCTTTCGATATTTGTTGCCGGCATATTTGCAGCTTTCGCAGCCTGAATTGCCGATCTCAGCCGAGGATTAGTGTGCTCATCACCGCCACCCATTTTAGCTGCAACCTGTATTTCCTTAATTATCTTTGTAAATATCTTTCCCCGCTTAGCATCTGCCGCACCTTTTTTCCTCTTTATAGTGTTCCATTTTGAATGACCTGACATATAATTACCTCTCTTAATTAAAAATCATTCAAACCATATCAAGAGAGGAAATAGAAGTAATCGATCTATTCTGTTGAAATTGATTAAAATAAAAATTTTAAATATCTTATTTACCTTATCCCACTCCCTCAGTAAGAAAAAACTTTCTCTTTAACCTTAACTCGCGTCCGCATAATCCACGCTTTATAATAATTTAACTCCAGGGATTTATCCAATAGATTCTCAGCTTCCTCTCTTGTCTCACAATTTCCCACGCGAATTTTATAATAAGGTGAATTAAAAACCTTTTCCACTTCTTCATCCTCAAATGAATTCAGAACTTGTTTATAAACAGTGTCAGCTTCATAAAAGTCTCTTGTAGAAAATACCTGTACTTTCCACCCCATCTTTTCAACAACGTGAAGAGTATCTTTGCTAAAATCATGCATAATAATAGGTTTATTTATGTCCGTTATAATCTCATAAATCATTGTACCATCCATAAAAGGAAGTGATGGCTCATTAAGTTCCATAGGATCAAAACTTTCATTTTGTCTGGCTGTTTTTTCCTTGGCAAAAGCTGGAATAAGTACGAAAATAATTAAAAATATATAAAAATAATTTCTCATTTACTCTCAATCTCAAACGAACAAAATATAATGAATATTGACATTATATGAAACCGTCATATAAAAAATACATAAACATCGGGAATTCATTGGGAATCACGCTGCAATTACAAGTAGAGCAAATCAATTTACGACATTAGTCTAATGAATTGCTTCATCTCCCGGCCAGTCGGGATACTCATCTGGAAGAGACTCTCCGAGAGGAGTGCTGCGTGACCATTGTGACCGCCGGGAGCAATGACATCAAAAGTAAAGTAATCTTTTATATAATCCCAACTCCACCAGCAGTAATCCACCCCTGCTTACCATCTATCAGTTCAATCTTGTACCAATTCCCATCCTGCTCTAAAATCTTTACTTTACTACCTTCATGAACGATAAATAATTCTGTACTACCTCTCTGAGGAGCTGCTAAACTTTTAACGCTATAATCAATGATAATTCCATAATCATGACCAGTCTCAATTTTATATCTCTGAACCATTTGAGGGATTGCAACTAAGAAAACAACAATTGAAATATACATTATAAATCGAATTAATAGCCGAAATTTTTTAGTATCTAAATTCCAGCTTACTGCAAAACTCAAAGCAGCCACTATAGCAGAAAGAGTTACCCAGATTGCCCATCCTCTTGATGAAAAAAGATTTACAACCTCTCTATACAAGCGAAAAAGGAAAAATTCAGGAGGGGCATCAATCCTATCTTTAACTTTTAGGTTCGCTAACTTAAGATTTATGATAACATTTTCATCATTGGGGAGCCATTTCAAAGCACGTTCATAATTGAGAATAGCCTTACCAATATGTCCCAGTCTATAATAAGCATTTCCCAAATTGTAATGAAGGGCACCACTTTCGAATCCACTTGCCACAATTGATTCGTATTGATTTATTGATTCCGTATAATTCTCATTAATGTAAGCCTCATTACCTTTCCCGAATAAATAATTTATATCGTTACTTTCTACTGCATATAGACAGCTTATCGATAACGTCATTAAAAATAGAATATTTACCAATCTACTCATACTAAATAACCTTACTCAAACCGGATATAATATTTTTACTCTCTTCAAGTAGAGACTTACACTCTGATTCAGATATCACTCCGGGAGAAAATCTTTCCAAGCCTATTCTCTTTAAAACAGAATCAATATTTTTAATTATTTTTGAATCAACATTCTCTTCTTTCAACTTCGCCTCTATTTCCCGTGGTCCAACACCTGAAACTGCCAGTGCTAATCTATCCGATATATAAATAATAATAGCATGATCGAGATGTGTAAAAAATACTTCTTTGGCACCAACGTTTAAAACTTTTTCTGCCTCTTTTAGTCCCTTTTGTGCATTAGTCCAGGCTCTTCTCTTTCGAGCAAAAGCAACATTTGTCTCCATTTTTTCAGTCCACCAGCGAAACCCAACAGCACCAAATACAATAATCAATGTAAAAGTATTAGTAATCCAAAACCAAGCTTCAGAAAAAATTGATAAATTAGCTTTATACCACTTCGGATTCTCACGACTAATAAACCGAATATCCTCTCCCAACAAGGAAATTTCTTCTTTTCGCTGCCCAAGACTTTGTGAAGCAAATAATTTCTCCTGATGATGAACTTTTATGTTAAAAGCTTTCGACACTGCCCTGCGATATTTTTCCTGAGAGGGATCAAAATAGGAAAAGGACAATGCTGGAATTGTAATATCTCCGGCTCTACGCGGAATCAGTACATACTCATATATAACAGAACCCTGAATCTTATTTTTCTTATTGTTTATTTTTCTTTCAATCTTCGGTTCAAAAACCTCAACCGATTTTGGAAAGTCCAATTCCGGTAGTTTTACCGCATTAATATTTCCCATTCCACTTATTTTATATTTCAGTGTAAGTGCCTGATCTTGAGTAGTTACTAATGTATCAATTGAGCTCTGAATCGAATATTTTCCCACTGCCCCGGAAAAGTTGGACGGTTTGCCCTCTTCCGGAAGCGGTTTAACATTAACTTTAATTTGTCTGGATGCAACTGTTATTACTCTCGTACTGCCAAAAAATGAGTCTCTAAAAAACGAGTTATCAAAAAAATCATCGAAAAGAGACCTACGTCTTTGTCTTGGAATCATCACTTCGCAATCAATAATCATTGGATCAATTGTAAGTTCACCTGTCTTAGTTGGAAAAAACGCCAACCGCTGGATACTCGCCTTTTTGTAAACAATACCATTTATAACTTCAGTTGCTACAGCAGGATTACTTGTCGTCGGAAACTCCTCCATCCAAAAGCTCTGGGCATCAGGTAATTTTTTCCTCGAAAATGTTTTCACATTCTTGTAATAAAGGTCAAATGATACGTCAATCTCCTCACCTCTATATACTGTTGTTTTCGAGGGTACGGCTTTGAGGTAGAGTTCAGAATCAGTTTTACTCTTAAAAGACTTTTGTTCAGAGCCTGGTGTTGGTCTCGAACGCTGACCCGGTGCAATTGTTTTTCCCTTATCTGTAACTGTAATAACAATGGGATTAGTTCCGTATGTTTTTCTCCGGTATTTAAAAATAACGGGTTTAATCTCCAATTTACCTGTTCTGGTAGGTGCTAAACGCCATTTAACCGTTTTTGAAGCAGTCATCGCTCCATTAATTATCTGAATACTACTGGATTGTGATGGTCCTGAAATAACTACAAAATCAGCACCTCCGGGAGTCGGTACATTGGGAAAATCAGTCGTTCCTTCAACTTCAACAGTAAATGTAATAATATCTTCAGTTGTAACCTTTGTTCTATCAACGTATGCTGATACTTTTATATCCTTAGCAAATGAAAACGAGACAAGAATTATTAAAAGCAAAAACTGCCTGAATATCACAGAAGTACTAATAAACCTATCAGCAATGGAATTCTTTACTTTCAAGTCTACCAATCTTTTTCTTTTTTCATTCCTGAGTACTTTGTTTTCATTCTTTCTTGCATCAAATTCTTTTCATTATCTTTTAAAGCATCGAGGATTTGAGCTGCATTTTTCTGATCTTTTTTCTTTTCATCTCGCTTAGATTGCTGCGACTCTTGCTGCTGTTGTTTCTGCTTCTGTTTTTCTTCATTTTGTTGGTTCTGCTTGGATTGTTGATTTTGCTTGTCCTTCTGCTTCTTATTCTCATCTTTTTGCTGGTTCTGCTTCTGATCTTTAGACTCCTGCTGTTTAAGCATCAGCTTTACCAGTTCAAAATTATGCTTGGCGTCAAAATCCTTGGGATTAAGTTCCAAAGCACGTTTATAAAATTGAAGGCTTTCCTCTACATGATTGGACTTAAGGAGCGTATTACCAATATTATAGTAAACCGCAGATTTTTGTACCGTATCCTTGATGGATATTGCTTTTTCAAACTCCCTGAGCGCTTCTTCTATCTGATCCGATTTATAAAGAGAAGTCCCTTTTCCAAAGTGAGCCTCTTCCCAATCAGGGTGTTCTTTTAAAATTCTGTCATATTTTTTTAACGCTTCATCGTACTTTTCACTTTTATAAAGCTTCACAGCACTATCTTTGGGAAAAATGGTAACAACCCAAAGCAAGAAAAAAGTAATAAGAAAAAATGATTTATAGTAAAATCTATTCATATCTTAAGTTATACTTTCCTGTAACTGAAAGATACAAGTATTTAAATTCTCCTTCCAATTCTATATCTCATGGTTCTTGTGATGGACCTTTTCAGGGATAAATATTTCCACAATCATAAGAGCCAAACCGATAGCCAGAAAAATTTGGTATCTTGTATGGTAATCACTGTATTCATGGGATCGGATTTCTTTCTTTTCCATACCAAGAATTTGTTTGTAAATCTTACCAAAAACATCGGATTCGGCTTCCATATTGTAATATTTACCTCCTGTTGAAGAAGCAATTTGCCGCAAAGTAAATTCCTCAAGTGCAGTAGTAACTACTCTTCCACCTCTATCTCTTTTGAATCCAATCTCGCCTTTGTCATAGACAGGTATAGGAGCTCCTGATAAAGTTCCTATCCCTACTGAAAAAATAATTACCCCTTCATTTACAGCTTCTTCCGTAATTGAAGGTATATCACCTTCATGATCTTCGCCATCTGAAACAATAACCAGGACTTTATGTTTTTTCTCCTCCGATTTAAAAGCCTTTAATGAAGTTCCTATCGCATCCGCAATTGCGGTTCCCTGCGTTCCGATTACTCCGGTATCCATTGCATCCAGAAACAATTTTGCTGCGCTATAATCGAGCGTCAAAGGACATTGGAGATAGCTGGTTCCGGCAAATGCAACCAATCCAACCCGATCTCCTCGAAGTCCATCTATAAATTTACCCGTCTCATATTTTGCTCTCATTAATCTGTTAGGCTTAACATCCTCAGCATTCATACTTGTAGACGTATCCAGAGCAATAATAATATCTATACCTTTTCTTTTAACCTCAGTCAATTTCTTTCCAACTTTCGGACCTATTAATGCTATTCCGAAAAATAAAAGGCTGCCAAGCAGTAAATATTCCTTAAAATGTTTTAAACCGGGACTGAAATCATCCAGAATTCTCCGGGAAAGTTTCTTACCGGCAAACAGATTGATATCTTGATTCTTACGCCATCTTGAATAAAGCACTAACGCAACGAATAGCGCCACAACTGCAAAAAACCAGACATATCCGGGATCAGAAAATTTTATCATCAGGGATTTTTTCGCCAGACGGTTAAACCTAATCCCCAGCCTACCATAATAAGCAGCAGTCCGGGAATAAGAAATAGATGATACAGGTCATTATAATTAACATATTCTTTTACTTTGACTTCAGTTTTTTCCATCTTACTAATTTCTTTATAAATAGTAGAAAGGCTTTTTTCATCCGTTGCACGAAAATATTTTCCGACAGTAGTTTCTGCAATTCTGGTAAGGACATCCTCATCAATCTCAACATCAATCATTCTGTACTGGACCTGTCCTCCAGGATACTTAACCGGATAAGGTGCCTGACCTCTTTTACCAGCACCAATGGTATAAATTTTTATATCAAAAGCCCCTGCCATATCCGCTGCAGTCCCCGGATCCAGCTCGCCCGCATTATTACGACCATCAGATAAAAAAACCATTACACGGCTCTTCGCTTTGCTATCTCTTAAACGATTCACAGCATTGGCAATAGCCATACCAATTGCCGTGCCATCATATTTCTCCTCAATAATATCAACCTGATCGAGAAGCTGCTTTAACACATCATAATCTATTGTCAATGGACACTGTAAAAAACTTTCAGCGGCAAAAACTATCAAACCAATTCTATCATTACGCCGTCCTTCGATAAAGCTCCTTGCTACAGTTTTTGCAGCTTCAAGTCGATTAGGTCTGAAATCAACTGCACGCATGGAACTGGAAATATCCAGCACCAGCATAATATCTATTCCCTCAGTGGTAAACTCCTTTATAGTATTGCCTTTTTGAGGACGAGCAAGTGCAATAATAAGCAAGGCTATACCAATCAGTTTCAAAGCGAGAAGTGAATTATATTTCCACTTCTGACGACCACCTGTAATTTCTAAAATTGATTTTACAGAAGAGTAACGGAAAGTTGCCTCTGACTTATTACCTTTTTTTTGATACCAGAGTATAACAAAAGGAATTATAGCAAGGAGTAAAAGAAATCCCCAATCAGTAAAATAATACATAAACCTTTATAAAAATCTGTTATTTATTTGCTTTTTCACCATTAAATAACAAAAAACCAATTCTTACTTACAATATAATAATTTTTTTCTCTTTTGCTCAATTATTTTCTCTATTAACAAATCGATCTTATTAAATACTGGATAATTTTACCATGATATTTAGTTATTGTTCCCTGCTCATTTTACGATTTAATCAACTTATATAAAACCCGTACCCCGAAGCTCTGCTTCGGGAACATACAACCTTACCTCAATCTCCTATTAATTTATATTGGCTTAATTTTTTTATGAATGAGGACTGGAATGTATAACAGAGTTCCGCGGCAAAAATCCTAATCACTTCGTTATAACAGACAGGTTAATATATCTGTGATTTTCTTGTTAACTATTCACATCGGGCAATTCTTTATTATAAAATCAAAAATCTGCCTCGCAGGGACTCCCGTGGAGCAATCTGCAATTTTCAATTTTAGATGTACGACCAAGTCTTAATCCCCTTTTCCCATAGGAACACCTATAGAGAAGTCTGGTCAATCTTTATCATATTAACGTACCTCGAAGCTCCGCTTCGGAAACCTCCAATCTTGTCTTTATCTCCTGTTAATTTACTTCAGAGTAATTCTTTTATTGACTAAGGGTGAAATGCGGAACAGAGTTCCGCGGTACAAATCTTAATCTCCTTTTTCCATTTTATCTTGAATAACCTGATTTCTTTTTTTAATATCAGGCAATAATGAAATGAGAGCATTAAAAGGGTTGTCCTCCTTGACGCACTTTATAATATCATCTGTGCGAAAAACAAGGTTATCTTTTACAACCAACTTTATTCCTTGGTTTTACCTACCTTGGATTCCTCATTATCAACTGACTTTTTCTTATTTTCATGTAAACGAGATTTGGAGGATTCTATCTGTTTATC
>DAOUYY010000252.1 GCA_030665885.1 Fidelibacterota bacterium | reverse complement strand
AAAAACAGATATTGGAATGTTGTACACCCAAGAAGTTTTTCAACCTCTCCGACTAAGAAAGTTATGCAGTGGTGGGATACAGCTAATATGAAGAAAAAAGTAACAGGAGTTGGTTCCGTTGATGTACATGCAAAAAAAGTCAAAATATTAGGATTTTTTTCAAAAGCTATATTTGATTATAAAATAATGTTCAAGTCAATACGGACACATTTAATTACAGATAAGCCAATTTTAAAATCAATGTCGGATTCAGACGTGGAAAAGGTTATTTTTGATACTATTTTAAAAGGTAAGTGTTTTATATCAAATTATAGACGCGGTGATGCAAGAGAATTTCGTTTCTGGGCAGAAACAGAAGATAAAGAAATTCAAATGGGAGAAACAGGGATTTCAAAAAATGCAGTATTAAGAGCTATAATACCGGAAGAAGGGTTATGCAAAGTAATTAGAAACGGAAAAGTATTCTATTTAAAAGGAACCAAAGAGTTACATTTAAAAGTGCCTGAAGGACTTTATAGGTTAGAAATAGAAAGAGATGATAGAGGCTGGATATATACAAATCATATTAGAATTGAGAGTCATAAAAAGCAATGTGTGGAATAGTTGGTGTTTATAATTATGATAATGCGTCCACATTAGCATATCTTTGCCTGTATGCTTTGCAGCATAGAGGACAGGAGGGAGTAGGTATAGTATCTTTTAACGGTAAACGTAACTATATCACTAAAGGCAATGGACTTGTCTCAGATGTTTTTACTGATAAGAGGAAATTGCTGAACTTACCTGGTAAAATTGCAATTGGACATAACAGATATTCCACTCATGGAAACAATTCCAGTGAAAATATTCAGCCCTTAGTTTTTAACTATAAAGGAGATCAAATAGCGATTTCTCATAATGGGAATTTGATTAATTTAAATGGTATTAGAAAAGACCTTGAAGAAAAAGGAACAATATTTCAAACTACTTCTGATACAGAATTTATTATTCATCTATTTGCACATGCAAAAGGGGATACATTCGAAGAGAAAGTTCTTAATGCGTTAAAACGAGTACAGGGTGCTTACTCTATCGTTATTATGTATAAGGATAAACTTATTGCAGCACGAGATAAACACGGATTTCGGCCACTTTGCGTTGGTAAATTAGATGGTGCCATTATTTTTGCTTCAGAAACATGTGCTCTGGACCTTATTGGTGCTACATATGAAAGAGATATTAATCCAGGTGAAATGCTTGTTTTCGACTCTGAAGGCGAACGTTCATTCAAAATTTTCGAATCAGAACCGAAACACTGTATTTTTGAATATGTGTACTTCTCCAGGCCTGATAGCCGGATATTTGGAGAATATGTTGATAAGACCCGGAGAAAATTGGGCAAGACACTTGCTGAAGAAAAACCTGTTTCCGGTGCAAATATTGTAATTTCTGTACCTGATTCCAGTAATACTACTGCATTAGGCTTTTCTCAACGTTCAGATGCAAGATTTGAGATAGGATTAATACGTAATCACTATATTGGCAGAAGTTTCATTTATCCAACTCAAGTTATGAGAGACTTCTCCGTCAAACTTAAATTCAATGCAATCGGTGGCATTCTTAGAGATAAAAGTGTTGTGATTGTTGATGATTCTATTGTTCGGGGAACTACTTTAAAACAATTAGTAAGAATGGTACGGGAAGTTCATCCAAAAGAGATACATGTAAGGATAGGTTCTCCACCGGTTAAATACCCATGCTATTATGGAATGGATTTTCCATCTCCAGAAGAATTGATTGCAAATTGTAAAAAAATATCTGAAATAAAATCCTACCTTGAAGTAGATAGTCTTGAATATCTCAGTGAAGAAGGACTTTTAAATTCTATGTCTCTACCAGAAGATCATTTTTGTACAGCTTGTTTTACAGGTAAATATATAGAGCAAATGGAACAGATTAAATAATAAGAGGAATAATTATGTTAAAAATCCCGGTAAAATATCTAAAACCACTTGATTACCTTTTCATTTTTCGACCTACGTTATTCTTTCCTGTATGGATAATAACATTAGCAGGCTATTCAGCATTTTTCTTATATAATACAAACCCCAAATGGTGGTCTTTAGAAATAAATTGGTCAATTGTAGCGAATTTTGTACTCATTACTCTTGCTGCAGGAGGGACGTTCATCTTAAATCAAACTAAAGATGTAGGAACCGATAAGGACAATAAGAAAATTTTCATTATTTCCGAGGATCATATCCATCCTGAAATTGCGAGAAAAATTGCATTAATCTCGATAGGAATTTCACTTCTAATCCTACTTATTCAAAATTTCTATCTGTTTCTGCTACTTGCCCTTTTTGTATTATTCTGGGGATATTTATATAATTATAAGCCTTTCGCCTGGAAAGATTCACCTCTAATGGGTATATGTACGAATATGATAGGAGGTTTAATTCTATTTCTAATTGGCTGGGTTATGGTAGGAAAAGTACAGTGGAAAACATTTATTTATGCCATACCATACATTTTTGCCTGGGGATCAGTTGCTTTATTGACAACAATACCTGATATGGGTGGGGATTCCTTACATGATAAAAAAACCTTTGCAGTTAGTTTTGGTAAAAAAACAGCCATCTGGGTTGCTTTTACTTTTCTGATTATCGGATTTACCGTTGGAATGATTAATAAAGATCCTGTCATTTCTCATCCTATTCTATTATCTATTATACTGTATATTATAATGCTCTTTAAACAAACGGATTCCTGGGTTTTAAGATGCATTAGATATCCTATGCTGTTTATTGCTCTTTTTCTTTGTGTTGAATTCCCTCTTTTTTTCATTGTATTATTTGTAAACTATTATTTATCGAAAATATATTATACATCAAGATTTAATCTGAATTATCCTACTTTTAATGTTGAGGAGCAGTGACAATGATTCATATAAAGGAAGAG
>DAOUYY010000073.1 GCA_030665885.1 Fidelibacterota bacterium | reverse complement strand
TGGTCATGGGTAGAATGTATAGAGGATAACAATTATCAAAATCATTATATCTTTGCTGAATTAAATCAGAAACTTATTTCTATGACAATCAGACTTGACTATACTTTAACTTCTAATCTATCAATTCAATTCTACGGAGAACCTTTCCTTACTGCCGGTACTTACGATAATTATAAAGAGGTTGTAGATCAGTACCGACTTTCTGATGATTACCATAAGCGATTTCGTAATTATGAATCAGATGAACTCACATATTTTGAAAATGATGATGGTGAACAATATGGTGTCGGTGGCGACAATGATGGTAATTTTGACTATTCATTTTACAAACCGGATTTCAATTTTAAACAATTCAAGTCAAATTTTGTATTAAGGTGGGAATATCTTCCGGGTTCTATTCTCTACCTTGTTTGGTCGCAAGGCTTTGATCACTGGACTTCAAATGGTCAGTTCAATATAAGAAATGATTTGGAAGACCTATTTCAATCTAATCCTGAAAATGTCTTTATGCTAAAATTAAGTTATCTATTAGATATTTAAACGGACAAGAGTTCATACCATAAATCCCTCCACAAAGGTCTGTTTAATACAGACCTTTTCTATTTGGAGTTCTATGAAAATATATTCACCAGTCATTTGGAACCTGAGTGACTATTTATTGCAATGAAAAATTTTCTTTTAAATTCTTGAGTCCACTTAAGAAACAAAAATATTGGCGTTTTTAAGTAATTTGCTTGAAGTAAATACAATAAAAAAATTAAAATATAGGCTACTAACAATTCGTTCCACCTAACCCGTCGGCTGTCAGACAGGCAGCAAGAGTTTTTCAATGAATGTGATCTACTGTGTGACCTTTAATTTTTCAATATTTCGTAAATTATTTTTAATTATAATTCGTAAATCCAATCGAGTCTGTGGCGAAGTATAATTCAACGCATTTCCAAAGAACTTATCGTATCGTTAATATATATTTCGCATCAGGTAAGAGCATCCTCCTTTAAAATTTGGATTTATGCTATCATATCTAATAAATTTGTCTCGAAGAGACTCCCTTGGGGAAAGTCTAAATTGCGATATTAAAATAGGATAAATAATGTGGTATTTAATAACTCTCATTTCCGGATTTTCTTTTACTACTGCTGATGCATTTTCTAAAAAGGAGTCAAAACGCACTTCTGCTATTATTCTTGCCTGGGTCAGGGAAGCCTATGCGCTTCCCTTTCTCTTACCCATTCTACTTTTCATTAAAATACCCGAATTGGATCAAACATTCTGGATAGCAATTGCTATATGCGTTGTGATGGACTTGATAACGACATTCCTATATATGAAAGCCATCCAGATCGCCCCCCTGTCTTTAACAATACCTTATCTGGGACTGACTCCTCTCTTCCTACTTATCATCCCGACTATTATTCTTGGAGAAACACTCTCCTTTCTTGGAATTATAGGTGTTATTCTAATTTCTACTGGAACTTATGCACTCCAGCTGGATAGAGCAAAATATGGACTGTTTGAGCCTTGGTTGGCAATATTTAAGAATCGTGGCTCTTTTTATATGTTCCTTATTGCTATTTCGTATTCTATAACAGCAACAGTTGGTAAGATGGCTATTCAACATTCTTCAGCTCTCTTTATGACCATAGTATATTTCTCACTGCTTGCAATAGGATTCACTCCTTTTGTTGTGGTTTCAACTAGTGGAAAATTCCAACCGCTGGTAAAACATCCATCGAGTTATTTAAAAATCGGCTTTGCAATGGCTATTATGGCAGTAACACATTTCTCAGCTATTGGCATGATTCAGGTAGCTTATATGATCTCAATAAAGAGGTTGAGTCTTCTTTTTGCTATACTTTATGGCTGGTTATGGTTTAAGGAAAAAAATATAAAAGAACGCATTATTGGTGGATTAATTATTATTGCCGGGGCAACATGTATCGCTTTCGCTTAATTTTTACAATTCCGAACCTGAGAATCAGTTTACTTGAAAAAATATTTATAAAGAAAAGTTACACAATCTTCTTCCATAAACGACCTCTAATCCACCATCATGAACACGCTCAATAAAACCACGATGTGGACGGTGCGCCATGAAAATAAACCCTTTTGCATTCAGTAATTGTACAGTCGTTTGAACCGCCTTTAATTCAATGAAAGATTCTCTTGTAACGGGGTAAGAAAAACATTGAAATATGTAGAAATTACATCCCTTCATCATAGAAATATCAATCATAGATTCAGCTCTAATACCCTCGGGAAATGTATCTCTGTTTAATCGGACATTTAACCGTACATCATCGTATTGGCTTCTATGCACTCTAAGAAAAGCCAATTCACGCAGCCATCCTCCACTAAAAAGATACTCAGATCCGTCTTTTGTAATTTCCAAAGTTTTTTGTCGATCAGTAACACCAAAACGGAAGCGCATTTTATTATCACTTGACTCATATATTATTGTAAAGCGGTGATAAGGATCGTCCATTCTCCACTGGATATTCTTTTTGTTATCACCCATATCAATCCACTCTTCGCGGATTTTATCAATGAACGGTATGACTCGTTCCATATTATTCCCAATAAAATAGGAAAGCGCACTCCGTTTGCCAATTTCCGGATCAAAGCGTGTCCCTGAGTCCATTTGCACACCCTGTAAAGCAATATATTCATTTACAGTCATAGTAAAATGAAATGTCTTATATTCGCCTGTTTTGATATTAATAATCCTCGAATGATTTGTATCAATAAATGTGACCTCTTTATCAGCATTCTTGAATACTTCTGTAGCAAGAAGTGCATATAATTGTAATCCACCGCTAACATCTAATAAAATGTCATGCTCCGGATAATCCTTTATTATCTGTTCACATTGCTGGACAAACTCATCAATTCCGTCTTTAATGATTTCACGACTTTCAAATGAAGTCGAAAGCTGACCAGAAATAGCCGACTCAATCTGGGAAACAACTTTTCGTTGATTGCTTGTTCGTAACCAAACAATCACATCTGGCTTCTTTAAAACTGCACCTAAATATCCTTTTATTGGTGAATTATCGACAAGACAAACCTCAAGCAACGGCATATCAAAACTCCAATCTTATTAACACATCCCACTTTTTTTTAACATATTACATACTATCCTATTTATAGTGGAATTTAATAATAAAATTAATTTTTTCAATAATATCTATTTAATCTTGCTTAATCAAAACTAAAAATCTAAGAAATCACTTTCACATCTGTGTCTATATCAAAAACATCGGGTAGCTTTAAACTTCTATAATATTATTTGTAATCGAATTGAAGTGCTTTTTGAATAGTTGGAAAATAATTCGTTTGATCAGCAAAAGTCTTATAGGAAAAAAAGACAATGTTGGTATAATCATTAGATAGTGCCAGTACTGTTTTAGCCATTGCATCATATCTATTCTGATTATAGACCGCAATACCCATCCATACTTTATCTTGCGGAACTGATTGTTTTATTTTTTTTGAAATATCCTCAAACTGTTCTGCACTTTTCGTATAGTTCATTAGAATAGCAAAATCTAACCAACTTTTTTTAATCCATGTTACCCAATCCTGGTAAAAGGAATGCTTTGCCTCTACAGGATCCGGTTTAACAGCAGCACTTAAAAAAATTGGTTTTCGAGTTTCAGTAATAACATCTTTTACTTCGCGAACAAGCTCAGATATCGCATCACAACGGAATTTATTCCAACCATCTATAAGATATTCAAGGCTATGTTTTTCCCAACCTGAAAAGAATGACTTATTTGAAATTGATAACAAAATAGGATCAACTCCAGTTTTTTCTTTATAGACTCTTCTTCCGTAAGAATGAAAATCATAAGTACTTTTAGGATAACGAATATAATCAAAGTGAAGACCATCAATATTATAATTCTCAACAAGTTCCTTGAATACTGAAATTAAATAGGTTCGAACTTCTGGAACAAGGGGAGACAAGTAAACCCCCTCAGTTTTATTTGTTTTAAAATCTTTATTAGTTCTATTAATATCTTTTACTCCATTAGCGTCAATAGAGCACCATTCAGGATGAAGGTTTAATAAATGTCGCTTACTTTCGGGTTTTGCATCTGATGACCATAACAGAAATACATTAACCCACGCATGAACTTTTAAACCCTTTGGATGAGCTTTAGATAAAATATATTTTAAGGGATCAAATTTTTTATCATTAATAGTAGGAGTAAAAGGAACAATATTAGACTTATAATAAGCATCTCCCCGACCTCTTACCTGAACAAATATATCTGTAAAACCATTCCTAACAGCAAAGTCAATTACATCATCAATTTTATCTCTCGATGTTATTTGATCTCGAATTACCCATAATCCCAAATGATCTCCTTGCTGAGCTATAAGAAAATTAGCACATACTAACATTAAAATAAAAAAGGCAGCTAATACAGCCGCCCATTTATTACTCTGACAAAAATTAAACAAATTTAAATCCGCTTTTATTCTTGCTTCTCCTCTTCTACCTTTTCAATTTTCTGTTCTTTCTTTTTAGTTTTACTTTTAGTTGAAGAGAGTTTTTCTGCTTTCGACTCACTTTTCTTTGCTGTTTTACTTACTTTCTTCTCTTCTCCAGGCATCTTATAGTCAACAAATTCTATAAGTGAAATAGCGGCACAGTCATTATCACGAAAACCTAGCTTTGTGGTTCGTGTATAGCCACCAGCTCTATCAATATATTGAGGTGAAATATGATCAAAAAGCGTTTTTACATGTGTTCTATCTTTTAATACCCTGTATGCCAAGCGCCTATGATGAACGGTTCCCTTTTTGCCATAAGTAATTAACCTTTCAACAACTCTACGAAGTTCTTTAGCTTTTGCATCAGTAGTTTTTATTTTACCATGCTGAATTAATGAAGCGGCTAAATTCGACATTAAAGCTTTTCGGTGACTGGATGTCCTTCCAAGTTTAGCTACACGTTTCTGGTGACGCATTTCTGAATACTCCTTAAATGATTATTCATCTTTCTCTAAAAGATATTTATCAACTTCCATTCCAAATTCCAAATTCATCTTTTTCAGTTTGGACATAAGTTCATTAAGTGATTTCCTACCGAAATTTTTAAATTTTAGCATTTCAGACTCTTCCCTAGAAACCAGATCGGATATTGTCTTAATATTATTGGCTTTAAGACAATTATAAGAACGAACTGAAAGTTCCATTTCATCAACACTTTTCTTAAGAAGATTCCTGATTTTAATTATATCTTCACTTGGCATATCCTTTGGAAAATCTAGCGGTGTTGACTCAACTTTTGAAAACAGAACAAAATAGCTCTGGAGAAGTTTAGAAGCATAATCAAGTGCTTCTTCAGGGTTAATGCTACCATCAGTCCTAATGTTTAAAGTTAAGCTTTCCAGAACTTCTCGTGCTGTACCAGGAAGATTTTCAACTTTATAAAAAGCTTCTTTAATAGGAGAAAAAATTGAATCGATAAAAATGGTACCAATCGGATAATCTATTGTTTTATTTTTTTCAGCTGGTACCCAACCAGTACCACGAGAGATTTTAATCTCAATATTAAAATCGACTTTTTCGTTCATTGTACAGATATAAAGACCCGGGTTAAGAATCTCAAATTGTGTATTGTCCTTGCCAATATCACCTGCATAAAATTCTCCAGTACCCTTAAGATGTAAATGAACCCTATCTGGTTTAGGATCATTAAGTTTGAATCTTACTTGCTTCAGATTAAGAATTATTTCGGCAACATCTTCTTTAACACCAGGAATAGTGGCAAATTCATGTAAAACACTATCGATCTTTATAGAAGAAATGGCTGCGCCAGGTATTGATGTAAGCAGTATTCTTCTTAAAGCATTTCCAATAGTTATACCAAAACCTTGATTTAAGGGCTGTATAGTAAATTTTCCAAATGTATCCCCAGATACCTCTCTTACAACTCTTGCTAATATTTGATCCTGAGTGGTCATTTAACTCCTCTTTTTTATTTTGAATAGAGTTCAACGACTAATTGTTCGTTTACATCTATACTCATCTGATCTCTCTCTGGTACTTGTATAAAAATACCCTGCATCTTTGCCTTATCAAGAATCAACCAAGGAAGATCATGGTCGCCTTGAATCCTTTTCATTGATTCATGTATTGAATCTAATTTCTTACTTTTTTCTCTAACTTGGATAATATCTCCAGATCTTAACCGATAGGAAGGAATATTCACAATTACACCATTAACTATAAAATGGCGATGACTAACCAACTGGCGACCCATTTTTCGAGATGGGGCGAATCCTAAACGATATACAACATTGTCAAGCCTGCTTTCAAGAAGTTTCATCAAATTTGTACCTGTAATACCTTTTTGGTGTGACGCACTTTGAAAATAGCACCTGAATTGTTTTTCAAGAACCCCATACATTCTTTTAATTTTCTGCTTCTCTCGTAGCTGCAAACCATAGTTTGATCTTCTTCTACGATTTGTCTGTCCATGCTGTCCAGGACCATAACTTTTTTTTTCAAAAGAGCATTTAGTACTTACACAGCGTTCGCCCTTTAAAAAAAGTTTCTTGCCCTCACGACGACATATTTTACATACTGGACCTATATATCTTGCCATCTATTATACTCCTAAAATTTAAATTTATACTCTTCTCCGTTTTGGAGGTCTACAACCATTATGTGGAATTGGCGTAATATCCCTAATGGCAGAAATCTTTAACCCGGCAATATTAAGGGATCTTATAGCTGCCTCCCGACCGGATCCGGGACCCTTTATTCTAACCTCAACACTTCTTAGTCCTAAATCAATTGCTCCTTTGGCAGCTCTTGCTGCGGCTTGTTGAGCTGCAAAAGGCGTATTTTTCCTTGAACCCTTAAATCCAACGGACCCTGCAGAAGCCCATGAAATTACATTTCCAAACATATCAGTTAAAGTAACTACTGTATTATTAAATGTTGCTTTTATGTTGGCAATACCTTCGGTATCGACCTTGATTTTTTTCTTTTTCCTTAACGATGATCTCGGTGGCAATTTAGAAACCTCCTATATTATTCTTTCTTTTTTCTGCTTACTGTTCTTCTTGGTCCCTTTCTTGTACGCGCATTTGTTTTTGTACGTTGTCCTCGAGCGGGTAGTCCTCGTCTGTGTCGAAGTCCTCGGTAACAACCAATATCCATTAGTCGCTTAATATTCATCTGGATTTCGGTTCTTAATGCACCCTCCACTTTCTCGTCATTACTAATGATATTTCTAATATCTCTAATATTATCATCAGATAGGTCTTTCACACGAATCTCAGGATCTACTTTCGCTTCCTCAAGTATTTTAAGAGCAGCTGTTCGACCTATACCAAATATATAAGTCAAGCTTATCTTTACTTTCTTATCTCGTGGTAAATCTACACCCGCAATTCGAGCCAAAACTTCCTCCTACTAGATTTTATCCCTGTCGCTGTTTATGCTTTGGATTAGAACAAATAACTCTAACAACGCCTTTACGACGAATTATTTTGCATTTATCACAAATCTTTTTTACTGACGTTCTTACTTTCATAATACATCCATTTTATTTATATCTATAAATAATTCTCCCTCTTGAAAGATCATAGGGTGATAATTCAAGTGTGACCTTATCTCCAGGCAATATTTTTATAAAATGCATCCTCATTTTACCAGAAACATGTGCTAAAACCTCATGACCATTCTCCAACACAACTCTAAAAGAAGCATTCGGGAGATTCTCTTTAATTGTCCCATCTATTTTTATTAATTTTTCTTTTGCCATAATATCATACCCTTTCCTTATTTACCATTAGATAAAATAAGTGGACCATCTTCTGTTATGGCTATTGTATGTTCATAATGAGCAGATGGTTTCTTATCAGCAGTTACAACAGTCCAACCATCATCAAGAGTAAACACATTATAAGTACCGACATTAACCATAGGTTCAATAGCAATACACATTCCAGCTTTCAGTGTGGGACCTTTTCCCGGTTCTCCATAATTTGGAACCTCAGGGTGTTCATGAAGTTCTCTTCCAATACCGTGACCAACAAGTACCCTGACTACAGAGAATCCATGACTTTCAACATGAGTTTGAACTGCGTTCCCAATATCGGACAATCTATTACCGGGATTAGCCATTGCAATTCCTTTATACAGGGATTCTTGAGTTATATTCATCAATTTCTTCTTGATAGGTTCAACTTCACCAACAGCATAGGTATAAGCAGAATCTCCATAATATCCATTTTTCTCAGCTCCAACATCAATGCTCAGGATCTCACCATCTCTAAGTTCTCTATTAGAAGGGATACCATGCACAACCTGTTCATCTATGCTAGTACAAATTGTAGCAGGAAAGCCATTATACCCCTTAAATGCCGGTCTACCCCCCTTGTTGTGAATAAACTCCTCAGCCAATTTATCCAATCTCTTTGTCTTAACTCCGGGCTTTATTTCTTTACCTAACATCTGAAGAGTCTCGTAGACTATTTTATTACTTTCCCAAATTTTATAAATCTCATCTTTTGAACGAATATAAATCATTATAAAACTCTAGCGACGACGACTTTTCATTTTACCACTCTTAAGAAATCCATCATAATGCCTCATTAAAAGATGTGATTCAATTTGCTGCAAGGTATCTAATGCAACACCAACAATAATTAATAAACTAGTTCCCCCGAAAAATGAGGCAAGATCATAGTTCACATCCATAACTTTCATTAATATGTATGGGAAAACTGCAATAAAAGCGAGGAAAATTGAACCTGGGAGTGTTACTTTTGTTAAAATATTATCTATAAATTCTGAGGTTTTCTTTCCGGGACGTATACCAGGAATGAAACCTCCATATTTCTTCATATTATCAGCAACTTCAATAGGATTGAAAGCTATCGCTGTATAAAAATAGGTGAAGAAAACGATAAATAAACCAAAGATACCCCAATAAACAGGAGAATTAATACTAAAAAATCGCATCATTCCTTGAATAATATCACTATTCGGAAAAAACGTCGCTATTGTACTTGGAATGAACATAATTGCCTGAGCAAAAATAATCGGCATGACGCCAGCAGTATTTACTCGTAAAGGAATATGTGTAGATTGACCACCGTATACTTTCCTACCTATTACCCTTTTAGCATATTGTACAGGAATTTTTCTTTGCCCCTGGGTCAAAAGAACAACAAAACCAACAATTACAAACATTAACCCTAATAGGACTACTTCTGTAAATATTCCTCTCACTTCCTCCTTAATAAGCGCAATCTCTCCCAATGCAACATTTGGTAAACGTGCTAAAATCCCAATCATTATAATCAAGGATATACCATTTCCGATTCCTCTCTCAGTTATCCGTTCCCCAAGCCACATCATTAGAATCGTACCAGTAGTAAGTGTTATCATAGTGATAAGTATAAATCCGATACCGGGTTGAGGAACAACAGGTAATACTTGATTTCCAACCCTCGCAGACATCTGGGGACTCATTAAAAATTGAGAAATACCGAAAGACTGCATTACAGATATTAAAACAGTTCCATATCTCGTTATCTGAGTAATCTTTTTTCTTCCCTCTTCTCCTTCCTTCTGAAGTTTCTGAAAATAGGGAATTACGGCTCCAAGCAACTGAATAATAATTGACGCACTGATATAGGGCATTATGCCTAATGCAAAAAGTGTTGCTCTTGAAAAAGCACCCCCAGCAAACAGATCATACAAACCAAAAAGAGTATTTGAGATGTTCTGCATTGCTGCGCCCAATACTTCGCCATCAATGCCTGGAATTGGAATATGGGCACCTACTCGAACAACGACTAATAGTGCTAACGTATATGATATTCTTCTTCTTAACTCTGGGATCCGGAATATATTCTGGAATTGTTGCCTCATATTATTTCTGCCTTTCCTCCAGCTGATTCTATTTTTTCTTTCGCTGATTTACTAAAAGCATTCGCAACAACAGATATGGGACTTATTACTTCACCATTTCCTAAAATTTTAACCGGTTTTTCTATCGACTCAATAATTCCTCTTTCATATAAAACATCAATCGTTACCTCTGGTATTTGAAGACGACCAATAACGTCCAAATTGACTATTTGGAATTTTTCTTTAAAAATATTTGTAAATCCTCGCTTGGGAACCCGCCGATATAAGGGCATAGTTCCGCCTTCCATCCAGCTACGGCTCTTTGAACCTGAACGTGAACCATAACCTTTATGCCCACGCCCAGATGTTCCACCAGTACCTGATGCATCACCTCTACCAAGCCGTTTTCTGTTTTTACGAGAACCGGGAGCATATTTAAGAGAACCTAGATCCATGAACCAACTCCATTTGGATTGGAAATTTTAAATACCAAACTTAAAGGTACTAACTTTAAGACAGCTCTTCTATATCCAAAATCTATAGAATAATTTGTCTCATGGAGACCATTCTGGAAAAATTTGATATTTGATATTTGATATTTAAAATTTGATATAAACATCTAAACTAACAACCTATTTACCAACTTCTTCTACTTTAACTAAATGAGATATAGAATTAACCATTCCCCTAATGGCAGGATTATCGGGCTGTATAACTGT